>JAQTSP010000231.1 GCA_028711205.1 Eubacteriales bacterium
AACGAAAAAGGAGCATCGCTTGAGAAAAAGAAGGTTGCCGGCTTTCATCAGTTTGTTTATCATCACATGTATACTGACCGTGATATACGTCGCGCTGACCGAACGGCTGTCTTTAGAGAACGTAGCCGTTGGCTTTGTTATTGCTGTGATCGCGCTGTATCTCACGCAAAAGCTGTTCCTTGGCGGCGGGTTTCTTGGCGCGTATACGCTGGGCGGATATTATGTCGTATACTTGGGCTATCTGTTTTATACCATACTCAAAAGCGCGGCCGTGTCTGTCGGCTATATTTTTTCAAAAGACGCCGCCGTCAGCCTGGTGCGGTATGATACGGCACTGCAAAGCGACAATTTAAAAGGCATGCTTGCAAACGCGATCACGCTCTCTCCCGGTACCGTCACAGCGGATATCAAAGGCGGCGTTATCGAAGTAATGAAACTGTGCAAAAGCAGCGGCCAGGACCTCACGGCCGATTTTGCGCGGATAGAAAACATGATAAAACATATGGATAAGGGAAAAGCGCCATGAACATCTATCTCATCATGCTTGCGATTATCGGCGCCTTCGCGGTCGCCGATATATACAAAATGATCGCAGGCCCCACAATATTTGACCGGCTGCTGTGCTTAAACATACTGTCGGCAAAGATCGTGATGGCGATGACGATCTTTGCACTGATGACCGGGCAGTCGTATATGCTCGATATCGCGATCGTCTATACGCTGCTGTCGTTCGTATCGACTGTGCTGATCGCGCGGTTTGTCCGGTCAAGGGGGATGCAGTTATGAGTATCGCCGGCATCATACTCGTTTTCTGCGGTATCGCGTTTGCGCTGTTTGGCATGATCGGGCTGTTTCGGTTCCGGCATTTTTACGCGCGGATACTGATCACGTCCAATATCGACGCCGCCGGCATGCTGCTGCTGATGATCGGTGTCGCTTTGCAGTCGCCCGATGCCGCATTCGCGGTCAAAGTCGCGGTCATAGGCGTGCTGTCGCTGATCACAAGCCCCTTATGCTCGCACGCGATACTGCGCAGCGCGCGCGACAGCGGCTACCGCATCAAACCGGGAGAGAAGATATGATAAGCGAACTTGAAATCATGCTGATGATATGCCTCATCGTACTCGCGTTCATCACCGTACAGACGCAGAAACTGCGCCGTTCGGCGGTATATCTCGGCGCGTTCTCACTGCTTTGCTCGTTTGCGTATCTGTCCTACAACGCGCCCGATGTGGCCATCGCCGAGGCGGTCATCGGATGTACGCTCTCGACGATACTGCTTCTGATTGCCATGAAAAAATACCATGTCATCACGATATTCTATGTGCAGGACGAGGCGGGCGACCCGGCCGCCATTAAAAAGGAGCGCCGTGAACTGACGACATCGCTTGAGCGTTTCCTGCTTGACCGCGGGTTCGAGCCCCAGACCATCTCGACCGACCTTGATGACAGGGAGCTCTGCGAAAACGAATGCTTCAACCTGCTGATCATGCACGAGAAAAACGACATCACGATCTATTCGAGCGGCATACGCTACATCGCGCCCGACGTGCAGGAATATATTGTTGGCCACAAGCCGCCGCATCTCAACGTCTCGTTCTACTGCGTGAACGAACGCGCACCGGGAGGTGAGACTTACGATGAATAACGACCAAAAAAGGCGGCTCGTTCTGCTGATCATATGCGTTGTCATAGCGGTTCTTGTCGCCGGGCTGTACATATTCTCGGGTACGGCCGGTCTTGATACGGCCGAAGCAAAAAACTATATCACAGAAAACCACACGGCGGACACATCGGCCGAAAACGCGGTCACGGCGGTATACCTCAACTACCGCTACTGGGACACTTTATTCGAGTCGCTGATACTTCTCGTATCCGTACTCGCGGTGATCAGCCTGTCGTGGAGCTCGAGCAAACATGAATGACCACACCGTAACGAAAGGTGTTTGACATGAACAACAGTCCCATCGTTAAAACAACGGCAAAAATACTGATACCGTTCATCATCGTTTTCGGGCTGTACGTGATCATCAATGGCGCGGACAGCGTGGGCGGCGGGTTTCAGGGCGGCGCGGTTTTGGCGTCCGCGTTTATCGTGCGCTGGATGGTATCGCCCGACGAGGATATCGATATACGTTATATGAAAGCGGCGGAGCGCGTGCTGCTGCTCGCGCTTTTCCTGACCGGCATGCTGCTCCTCGGGCGGTCGATGGCGATGCCGTATATGACGGGGCGTGTCTGGATGGTGGCAGTCAATCTGCTGATCGGCATCAAGGTTGCCTGCGGGCTGACCATCATATTCTATCGATTTGTATTCTTTGAAAGCAGGTGATACTTTGAGTTTCGGAGAGATCGGCGCGATCGTGATATTCTTTATCGGCGTCTACGGCGTCATCGCGCGGCGCAACATCATGAAAACAGTTGTTTCGCTGGGCATCATGGACGCCGCGGTGATACTCTTTTTTGTCGCGGCGGGCGGTAAAAGCTCGTCGTCCGCACCGATCGGCGCACGTATTGACGCAGGCGCGGCGGACGCCGTCCCTCAGGCGCTGATGATCACCGCGATCGTCATCGGCATCGCCGTCACGGCCGTGTCTCTGACGATGTTTATCTACCTGTATAACAAATACGGCACGACCAACTGGGAGAAAGCCAGGAAGATGAGGGACAACGAATGAGCTTGCCGCTCTGGGCGCCGGTGCTGCTGCCCGTTTTTTTCGGTATACTGATCTATACGCTGCCCGGGCGGTTCAAGCGCGTCGCCGCGTTCACCGCGACAGGCGCAGAACTTGTCATATGTGTGCTGGTCTTTCTCCAGAGCTGCAGCGCGCCCGTGTCGCTGTCGCTCGGCGGATGGAACCCGCCTGTGGGCATCATGCTGTACGCCGACCGTTTCGCGGGCGTGCTGATTATGCTGACGTCGTTCCTCTTTCTGATGCTGACGATATACGAAAACAACAGGCCGACCACGAACAAGATTTTCTACATGCTTTTTCTGATACTCGAGGGGCTCTTGTGCGGCCTGTTCCTGCTTGACGACCTGTTTTCCATATTCGTTCTTATCGAGGTATCGACGATCGTCGTCGCGCTGCTGATCATGTTCAAGCGTGACAGCCGTTCGATGTACGACGGCCTCATCTACCTGCTCGTCAATATATTCTCCGCCACATTCTTCCTTTTTGGCCTCGCGCTGCTGTATAAGCAGGCGGGCACGTTCAGCCTCACGCTGTTGGCCGGCATGCTCCCGGGCCTCGAGAATACAGGGGCGCTCAACCTGCCGTATGCGCTGATACTGACCTCTGTCTGCCTCAAGGCCGCGCTGATGCCGCTGTTCTCGTGGCTTCCCAAGGCGCACGGTACACCGAGCTCTCCGTCCGTCGTGTCGGCGGTGCTCTCGGGGCTGTATGTCAAAAGCGGCATCTACCTGTTCATCCGCTGCCAGAACGCCTTTAGCATCATCGACACAAGCACGTTCTTCCTGATCGCCGGTATTATCACAGCCGTGGTCGGGTTTGTCTTCGCGATCGCC
>JAQTSP010000034.1 GCA_028711205.1 Eubacteriales bacterium
CGGCATCTTTTTCGATGTTCTTTCTGTATTCGTCATATGTTGTCGCGCCCACGACCTGAATCTCGCCACGTGCAAGAGCAGGCTTTAATATGTTGGCCGCGTCCATCGCGCCCTCCGCGGCGCCCGCGCCCACGATCGTATGTATCTCGTCGATAAACAGTATGACGCTGCCCGATGCCTGAAGCTCCTTCAGCGCCTCTTTTAACCTGTCCTCAAACTCGCCTCTGTACTTCGTGCCCGCGATCATGCCCGCGAGATCGAGCGAGACCACCCGTTTGTCGCGAAGAAGCTCGGGCACGTTGCCGTCGACGATGCGCTGCGCAAGCCCCTCGGCGATCGCCGATTTGCCGACGCCCGGCTCTCCGATCAGCACCGGATTGTTCTTCGTTCTTCTCGATAATATCTGCGTGATACGCTCTATCTCGGCAACGCGGCCGATCACGGGGTCAAGCTCTCCGTCCTTTGCCGCTTTGGTGAGGTCTCTGCCAAACTTGTCAAGCTTGGGAGTGCCCCTGTCTTTCTTCTCGCCCTGTCCGTCTCCCTGCGTGCCCTCGCCCGTCACATTGTATATGCCATGCTCAAGCTCATTGAGGTCGGTACCAAGATCGCTCAAAATCTTAAACGCCACGCCTTCCTTTTCTTTGATTAACGCCATCAATATATGCTCTGTACCGACATAGCTTTGTCCAAGCTCCTTGGAATAAGCCACGCTCAGCTCAAGTATCTTTTTTGAACGGGGCGTATATCCAAACCCCTGTGTAAACGCATAGTCGCCCTTGCCGATCAGCATCAGCACGTTCTGCGTCACCGCCTCTTCCGACACGCCCGACAGATTTAACAGGTTTGCCGCGGCGCCTTCTTTTTCACATATCAATCCAAGCAGCAGATGCTCTGTACCCACATAATTGTGCCCAAGCTCTCTTGCTTTTCTCTCGGCATGTTTTAAGGCACTCTTTGCACCTTCCGTAAACTTTGCAAAAAAATCCATTACCTCATCACCCCTCTATATGTCAAAAACTTTTCTTAATATATCAGCCCGCACAACGTCTCTTTGCTGAGGCTGGGCGCTGTTGTTCCCTTCAGCAAGTACCGCAGGCCGTGTGTCCATCATCACCCGATACAGCGTGCTGCTTGAAAGCTTTGGCACGAACCCGAGCGCCACACCAAACGCCACATCGGATATCAGCTTTTGTGCTTCCACGTCGCTCATCTTCCGCGCGTTTCTGAGCACGCCTATCGCGCGCCATATCCTGTCCTCGAGCGCAATGCCCAGATTCCGGTATAGCTCACGCCTTGTGTGGCGTTCAAAATCGATGACCTTGTTGGCCGTCGTCAGCAGCCGCATCAAAATCTCTTTTTCAGAAACGCCAAGCGTGATCTGATTGGATATCTGATAAAACGCGCCCGACGCCTCGCTGCCTTCTCCAAAAGCGCCCCTGACCGTCATACCCACCTTGCTGATCATGGCTATGACGCGCTGTATGCCCTTCGCCGCTGTCAACGCGGGCAGATGCAGCATCACCGACGCCCTGAGGCCTGTCCCTGCGTTTGTCGGGCAGCTTGTCAAAAACCCGAGTTCTTCGTCATATGCGAAACTGACGCCGTCCGAGAGCATGATATCAAGGTGATCCGCCGCGTTATACGCTTTGTTGATCGCGAGGCCCGCGCTGATGCTCTGAAGCCTGTAGTGGTCTTCCTCCATGATCAGCACGCTGATGCTCTCATCGCCGCTTGTGATCAGACCGCCGTCTTTTTTTCTTGCCAGTTCGTTGCTGATGATATGCCGTTCTGTCAGCGCGCGTTTGGAAAGCTCGGACATGTCTGAAAGGCGCACGTATTTAAACTCTGACGCTTTCAGCAGGCAATCCTTTGCACTGCTGTGCACAAGCTCGATATCACTTCTTTTTCTGATCTTGGACGGGAACGGCACATCGGCAAGATTCCTTGCGAGCCGTATCCTTGTCGATATCACGACATCGCTCTCAGGCGCGTTGTCTTCAAGCCACCTTGGCATTGTCAGTCACCCTCCTTTTCAAGTATCGCGATCTCATCGCGCAGCCTTGCCGCTTCCTCAAAATTTTCGGTAGAAATCGCCATCCGCATCGCCTTTTTGAGCTCCTCTTTTTTATTGATGCTTTCCTCCGCTTTTTCTATATCGATATCCAAACGTTCACCCGGGCGTTTTCCGGTGTGTTTGTTGTTCATATGAATACCTTTCAGCACAGGCAGTATGCTCGTTTCAAAAACCCTGTAACAGTTAGCGCACCCGAGCCGTCCTGTTTTTTTGAACTCTAAAAGCGTGGTGCCGCAAATGTCGCATACCACATCGGCGCTGTCATCAGTATCGTAAAACGCACTCATAAAATCGTTAAACGAAAACCCGGGTATGATGGCCGTTTGTTTTCTTTTCGCCGCGCACTGCCCGCAAAGATGCACCGTTTTGATCTGACCGTTGACAAAAGTGGTCATATGGACCGTCGCATTATTTTTTAAACATTCATCGCACAACATCACTGTGCCTCCTCACTCAGTAAAACTAATATCATCTGCTTTAGTATATTCGCTCTCATGCTGTCTTTGATCATCGCCGGAATATTCAGCGCCTTGTCGGAGACCGCCGCGCTTATCAGCGCGCCCTCCTTTTTAGTTATCGCCTTGCTTTCGACAAGCCGGCAGATGATGTCCATCGCGTCTCTTTCAGAAATCTTTTCGCCTATCCTTTTTGTAACCAGCTGAAACAGATGGTCGGAATCATCAATATTCAGTCGCACAACGCGTATATATCCGCCGCCGCCCCGTCTGCTCTCGATGATATACCCCCTGTCGGGTGTGAACCGCGTCGCAAGCACATAGTTGATCTGTGACGGCGCGCAGTTAAAGTGCTGCGCAAGCTCGTTTCTCTGCAGTTCGATCTTCCCTTCATATTCACTCATCAGACTTTTTATAAACTTTTCTATCGTATCGCTCAATACAGACATATCGTACATCTCCAGTTTTGACTTTCTTTGACCTTTACGTTAATTATACACTATTTATAAAATAATGCAACCAGTATTTTTAAAAAAATGTGTGAAATATTATTGATCGATATCCTCGCTGATGTCTGTCACAAAGCGCTGGTCTAAATACGCGACCGCGCCCATAAATATGGCCTTGGCGCACTTTTGCTGATAATCATCCGTCTGCAGCAACCATTCTTCCCGTTCATTGGACAAAAAACCGCACTCGACAAGCACGCACGGGCACTTCCCCGAGCGCAGTATGTAATATGTCTCAGGCCGGTGCGTCCTTATTTTATATGGTTCCAAGACGGCGATCATCTTTTCCTGTATCAGTGCTGCCAGCTTTTCTCCTTCGTCGGACCCGTCAAAATAGAACACCACCGGGCCCGATGCGGATGACGCCTGGAATTTGTTCATATGTATCGAGATCACGATATCCGCATCCGTGTTGTCGATGATCGTGCGCCTTGCCCACATGTCGTCATCCTTTGTCGCCGCGACGGCGTCACCGTCTTCTCTTGTCATAACGACCGTGTATCCCTCGTCCTCAAACAGCTTTTGCAGCTTTTTCGCGACGGCCAGATTGAGTATGTCCTCATGTACGCCCGAATACCGTCCGATCGCGCCGCTGTCAAATCCGCCGTGCCCGGCGTCGATAATGATAATGTCTTTGCACTGGTTCATCACCGGGACGGTCTCCGGCACCATCAGCAGCAGTACCGTGACAACAACGGCCACAGCCAAAAAAAAGATTACATAACGAGAAATGTGTTTCATAAGCAAAACCTCCGCCGTTATATAATCTATATTATTCTTTTTTGAGGGGTATAACGGTTAAAACAGCATTTTTGACGCGTCCGCGTTAAGCCCCATCGGATCGCCTGCCGGTTCCAGAAAGCCGGCTGCGCACCCGATCATCGCAGCGTTGTCCGTGCAGTATTTTGGCTCCGGCAGGTACAGCGCTATGCCCTGCCGTTTCGCCCGCTCATCAAACGCCATTCTCAGCGCGCCGTTAGATGAAACGCCTCCCGCAATGCCGATTTTATCGATACCTTCCCTTGCGGCCGCCTCAAACGTATTGTCCACAAGAAACGATATGGCTTCGTGCTGAAAACTGGCCGCGATATCCGCTTTGCTGTACGATTCACCCTTCTGGTCCATGTTGTGCATTTGATTGATCACGGCCGTCTTGAGCCCGCTGAATGTAAAATCGAGATGGCTTTTGGCCCTGAACCCTCTTGTGTACCGGTATATCGGTGTTCCTTCCCTTGCCAGCGCCTCAAGCTTCGGGCCGCCGGGATATCCCAGCCCCAGAGCGCGCGCCGTTTTGTCGAAAGCCTCTCCGACCGCATCGTCCCTCGTCTTGGCGACAAGCCGGTATTTTCCGTAGTCCTCGACCACGGCGATATGCGTATGTCCGCCCGATACGACGAGGCAGATGAACGGCGGTCCGAGTTCTTTATGCGATATGTACAGCGAGCATATGTGGCCTTCGATATGATGAACGGGGATCAGCGGCAGCGAAAAATAATACGCCAGCGCTTTCGCATACGCCACGCCGACCAGCAACGCACCGATCAGCCCCGGGCCGTCCGTTACAGCGATCGCATCAAGGCCGCCAAAGCCCACGCCTGCGCATTCCAACGCATCGTCGATGATGTATGGTAACTTGACGATATGGTTTCGGGACGCGATCTCAGGTACCACACCGCCGTATTTTTCGTGTTCTTTCTGCGTATAGACCGCGCTGCCGAGAACGTCCCGGCCGTTGGTTACCGCCGCGGCCGTCTCGTCACACGACGTCTCTATCGCAAGTATCGTTCTCACGACGCCGGCACCTCTTTTACGTCCGCGCGTCTTTGCCGCTTCTTATACAAATATACACCCAAAACCGCCGCGATGTTCAGCGTTATAAACAGGGATACGAAGCGTATGATGATGCGCGCCACAAGGTCTGAGAAAAACTGCTCCGGTACCATCATGATGAGTACGTCCGTGGGACTGAGCAGCCACAGGTCGTTGGTGAAAAAAACATGGTGAAACGATGTCCAGAAGGCCGAAAAATCGACAGCCGCATAAAGCCCAACCGCCGCAACGACGATCAGAAAAACACCCGAGACATATAGGAACGACCGGCACAGCGACAGCAGCGCTTTTTTGCCGCGCAGTATGAACGCCAGTACGAAAAGGACTGCCGCGCCGGCCAGTGAAATCGTGCGCACATCTCTTGCGCCAAGATACAGCGCCCGGACGTCGACCATATGGTCTTTTTCCCGCTGCCCGAACACTTCTTTCATGCCGCCGTTGATCTCCGCCTGCATATCAAGGCTGTCTTCCTCTCCTGCCGTATAACCGAGAAGTTTTTCCGTAACGGCAGTAAGGTCCTCTTCGCTCATGCCAATGCGATCCGCGGTATCCAGCTTTTCATATTCGCTCTTAAAAAAGCCCTGGTTGAAGGCAAACATTTCGATGCTCATTATCAACAGCGCGATAATCAACAGTGCGCTGCCGATGGCCGTACAAAAGCTGGCAACAATCCTTCTCATCACTTTCTCCTTTTGTATATAAGGCTGCTCCGGTCTCGAAACAGCCTTTTTCACACTATCACAATGCTTTATATTCTTCCTCAGTCAGCAGTCCGGCTTTATCCGCGTCACCCTCATAGTCGACCTTGAACAGCCATGTTTTCTGCGGATACTTGACAATCGCGTCCGGATCGTCGAAAACGGTATCGTTAATACCCGACACGGTGCCGGCCGCGGGCGCATGCACCTCGATCACGCTTTTGACCGACTCGACTGTCGCGCATGGCTCTCCCTTTAAAACCTGTTGCCCGATCTGCGGCAGCTCAATAAAAACGATATCTCCCGGTATCCCCCTGCCGGTCAGCCCGACAAACGCTTTATTGTTATTAAACCGTACCCATTCATGCTGCAACGTAAAGAAAAGCTCGCTCACGCATCTTCCTCCTCACCTTCAGGTAATGAACATAATATAGGATATGCGTTTGCGCAGAGATATGTTTATCTCTTCTTTTTCAGCTGTTCTTTAAACTTTCTTCTGAAAATAATAACATAGACCACGATTGCCGGCAGCATGAGCGCAAGGCCGGCCCAATAACCCCATGGTACCTGCATATAATCGAGAACGCCCGATGCTATCGCCACCGGCCCGATAATCCAGCAGAACTTGCGCAAAAGCGCGTTGGCCTCTTCCTTCATCGATTTTGGATAATCGTTTTTAAACGCCGGCCCTTTGCCGGTAAACGCGGAATACAAAGCCAAGACCCCGATAATGATCATGAACACGGCCATGAACTGGTTAATACTGTCAAAGGACGTCGTTGTGGTCGTTTCAACTGTTGTTGAAGCCTCAAAATTCAAACATCTCACCCCGTTATCTTCTGTTTATTTTTACACCGTCCGGTGTGTCTTTCAGCTCATATCCAAGCGCGGCGATCTCATCGCGCAGTTGATCCGCCGCCGCGAAATCCCTGTTTGCTCTTGCCTCCGCACGCCGCCTGGCCATCTCATTGATCTCTTCCGGTATGCTGTCTTCACGCGGCACAAGCCCTAAAACGTCGAGTATCCTGTCAAGCGCATCAAGCGCTTCGCCCGCGCTTTTTTTATCTCCGCCGTCTTCAAAAGCAATATTGATATCCCTGATGTATTCAAATATGACGCCAACCGCCTCCGCAGTATTCAAGTCGTCGTCCATCGCTTCCCTGAATCTTTCTTCAAGTGCGCAGGTTTCCTTTGAAACGTCGACCGCGCGGTCCCCGCCTGCGGCGATGATGTGCATCAGATTATCCCTGCAGTTTTTGATCCGCGACATCGCGGAAGCCGCCTGCATGATCAGCTCCTCCGAGAAGTTGATGGGGTTTCTGTAATGCGCGGACAGCATGAACAGCCGTACGATCATCAGGTCGTATTTTGCGGCAATATCGCGGACGGTAAAAAAGTTGCCTTTCGATTTTGACATCTTCTCGTTATCCACGTTGATATAGCCGTTGTGCATCCAGTAGTGCGCGAACGGTTTGCCCGTCGCGGCCTCGGACTGGGCGATCTCGTTCTCGTGGTGCGGAAATATCAGATCCTGGCCGCCGGCATGGATATCGATCGTGCTGCCCAAGTATTTCATGCTCATCGCGCTGCATTCGATATGCCACCCCGGGCGTCCCTTGCCCCATGGGCTGTCCCAGCTGTCCTCGCCCGGCTTTGCCGTCTTCCAGAGCGCGAAGTCTTCGGGATTCCTTTTTGCGTCGGTCACGTCTATCCGCGCGCCAGCCTGAAGATCTTCCGGCGACTGCCCCGAGAGCTTGCCGTAACCGGAAAAACGCGATACATCGAAATAGACGTCTCCGCCGACTTCGTACGCATTCCCTTTTTCCTCAAGCGTTTTCACAAGCTTTATGATATCACCGATATGCTCTGTCGCTTTCGGGTGCACATCCGCGGCGCGTATGCCAAGGCCTTCCGCGTCTATAAAGTACTCCTTGATGAACCGCTCTCCAAGCGCCTTGAGGCTCGTATGCTCCTCGGCGGCACGCGCAATCATCTTGTCGTCCACATCGGTAAAGTTCTGCACAAATGTGACCTTATAACCCGAATATTCAAGATACCGCCTCAGCGTGTCGAATATGATAAACGGCCGCGCGTTTCCGATATGAAAAAAGTTATAAACGGTCGGCCCGCAGGCGTAAATCTTTACCTTGCCCGGCTCGGCCGGTATAAACATTTCTTTTTTTCTCGTTAACGTGTTGTATATCTTCAAAAAAACACATCCTGTCCTGCTGATACCGGCTCATTATAATATATGCGCATGCCGTTAGTCAATTGACAATAGCATATTATAACGAACTGTTCATATATCCACAATTTAACAAAAGCCCGCTGCTTCGGGCAACAGGCTTTTGTTATCTCACATCAATAATCTCTCTTGTTGCGCTTTCTTCGCAGGAAAGGCGGTATGTCAAGGTCGCCGCCCGCATCCTCAAAGCTCCCCAGGACAGGTTCTCTTTTTTCCGGCTTGACCGGTATAAAATCGTGGTCATCCATGCTTTCCGACACATCGATCTCTTCTTTCATGGTGCCCGTCCTCGGCTTTCTGACGTCGCCAAACCCCGTCGCGATCACGGTAATGCGCACCTCGTCCTCCAGGTTGTCGTCCGTATCCGCTCCGAAGAATATGTTCGCCTCGGGATCGGCAGCCTGACGGATCAGGTTCGCGGCCTCTTCGATCTCGAGCAGGCCCATCGTCGGGTCTCCCGTCACGTTGTAGAGTATGCCCCGCGCGCCCTCGATGCTTGTTTCAAGAAGCGGGCTTTGTATCGCCTGTTTTGCCGCGTCCATCGTCTTGTTGTCGCCATATCCGACACCGATACCCATATGCGCGACACCTTTCTCCATCATGACAGTTCGGACATCCGCGAAATCCAGGTTGACGAGCGCCGGTTTGACGATCAGGTCCGTAATGCCCTGTATGCCCTGGCGCAGCACATCGTCCGCGACCCTGAAGGCTTCCAGCATCGACGTCCCTTTGCCGATCACCTGAAGCAGCTTGTCGTTGGGTATCGTGACGATGGTATCAACCACACTCGATAGTGTCTCATGGCCCTCTTTAGCGCGTCTGAGGCGCTGGCCGCCTTCAAAGAGGAACGGCATTGTCACCACGGCCACCGTCAGTATATTCTTTTGCGCCGCGAGTTCTGCGATGACCGGCGCGGCCCCTGTGCCCGTGCCGCCGCCGAGGCCGGCCGCGATATACACGAGGTTTGCGCCGTCTATGATGGCGGTCAATTCTTCAATGCTCTCCTCCGCCGCGCGTTTGCCGATCAACGGATCGCCGCCGACCCCAAGCCCGCCTGTCAGCTTCTCGCCGATCTGCACCTTGTTTTTGGCTTTTGACAATAGCAGCGCCTGCTTGTCCGTGTTGACGGCAAAAAATTCTGCACCGGTCAAACCGTGATCGATCATGCGGTTGACGGCGTTGTTCCCCGCGCCGCCGACACCGATCACTTTTATCTTCGCAATGCTGTCCTGTTCTACGTCAATCTCTAATGGCATAGTAACCCCCCTTAATGCGTGATTGTCAATCGTACATTCTATCAGACAACCGATTGATCAGCGACCCTGTGCCGCTCCCCTCACCAAAAAAATCACTTTCAAAAACATAATCCAATAATGCAAGCGCGGCATAGTAGTTTGGCGTGGAAAGCTGCGGCGCTTCAATACGCGAGACGCGCACCTGCCTCTTCAGCTGCGTTTGCAGTATATCTTTTGCGCCCTTCATCATCGCAAGACCGCCGCCTGATAAGAATATCCTGGTCCTTCTGGCAATGGCGATCGGGCTTTGTTCGAAAGCGCCCTTTATCAGCTGGCAGAGATGTTCGGCCCTTGCGTCGATCACCTCTGATACCATCGAATGGTTATACTTCTCTAATTTACCTGTTTTTATCTTAGCATAATCATATAACTTTGTGCCGGCATTTTCAAGACCAAACGAATAACGTTTTTTTATTTGTTCTGCTGAGTCCACATCCATGTTCATCACGATCGACAGATCGTTCGCGATATGCATGCCGCCCGCGTGTATCGTTTTATTATAGACGATGGCGTCACCGTATACAACCGTCACATTTGTATCAAAGTAGCCCACATTCAGCAGCACGGCGCTGCAATCCCTTTCCTCCGTCGGAACCAGGAACAGGCTTTCCGCCAATACTTCGGGTATGAACGCTTTTGCCTTGACCCCGAGCTCGCCCAGCGCCGCCGTGACATCATCGATAAACTGCTTTCTCACAAGCACGAACGATACCCTGCCCCTTATCCCTGTTGACTTGCTGCCGATCACATCGATGTAATGGTTTCCGTCATCAAGCAGAAAATATACCGGCGTACTTGTCACAATGGTATACTTCGGGTCAACATAGAAATCCCCGGCGTCATCGATTAATTTTTCAATATCCTCACTTGTCACGTGCTCATGTCTGACAGCCACATAACCATCCTGGCATATGACCTTGCAAAACACGCCGGGTACGCCTATATACGCTTCTTTGACACGTTTCCTGACCTTTCTTTCGGCGATATCAAGCGCCTTTGCCACAGCATCTTCAACATTTGACGGTTTTACCCACCGGCCATTTTTAATCCCTTCATATTTTGCCACGCCTGACCCTAAAACCTCAAAACGTCCTATCGATTTCGCACGCCCTATTACGCATATGACCTTGGACGTACCAAATTCAATAGCAGCCGTCATGTTTCTCATAGTATGACAAATATCCCCTCAACGTGTAATTACATCATCACCCCAAAAAGCATCCGGCTTTTTGGGAACCCCGCAATAAACGAAGCATGCAAGGATTACAATACCCCAATATAATAATAACATGTTTACAAGAAATAACAATAGATTTGGCCTAATTTTCACGGTAATAAGCGCTTTCCCCTGAAGCCACATCAATTGTCCCGCTGCTTTTTCCCCTGTTTTCAAGCTCCTGTATTGACGATGTGATCAGCGCGAACTTTGTATTAAGGCCTGTATCATCGCCAAGCTCGACTGTGAACCCCTTTTGTGTCTCAAGCACGATATCGGCGGCAAGCGACATGTCGATACACAGCAAACCAATACCCGCTTCTTCCGCTCCGGTCAAAACGTCCGACAGCACGTCGAGCAAATACGTATCACTCACGCCGAGCCTCTGGCCCACTTTAATCTCGTCCGTCTGTAAACCGATGACCAGCGGATACGCCGCCGCAGACGTTTTGGGCAACACCTCCAGCAGATAACACTCATCATCGATGATAAGATAATTATCCCCTTTTTCTATGCATGCCGCATTTTTTCTCTCCTCGATCGTGATCGCGATACAGTCGGGATAAACGATCTCCACGCTGACCGGTTTGATATATGGTTCGTTATCGATTGCGTCCAGTATTTCCTGTGTGTCGACCTCAAAAATAAATTCGTCATACGCGATACCGGCCAGAGAAATGACATAGTCTTCGCTCAGCGTCTCACAACCCGTGACCGTGATCTCTCTGACACGAAACAGCTTGTACGCAACAAAAGCAAGCGCTAAAACAAATATGATCAGTGACACGGTCATAAGCGCTTTTTTGCCTTTGCTCAATATATCAATCCTCCCTTCTGATATCCGCGCCCAGAAGGCTGAGTTCGGATTCAAGAGTCTCATATCCCCTGTCGATGATTCTTGCCTGTTCAACGACCGTTTTGCCCTGCGCACAAAGCCCCGCGAGAACAAGCGCCGCGCCGCCTCTCAAGTCCATCGACTTGACTTCGGCGCCATGCAGCCGCTCGACGCCTTTTATCACCGCGACATTGTTTTTGATCACGATGTTGGCACCCATCCGCAAAAGTTCCCCGACATGCTTGAACCGGTTGTCAAAAACACTTTCCACAATGATGCTTGTGCCTTTCGCGATCGCCGCCGCCGTGCACATCTGCGCCTGCATGTCCGTCGGAAATCCGGGATACGGGCCTGTCTCGATGAGGTGCATTTCTTTCGGCCTGCCCTGTCCAATGACGGTTATCGCGTCGTCATACACTTTTATCTGGGCGCCCGCTTCGCGGAGTTTCGCGGTAATCGCGAAAAGATGTTCGGGGATCACGTTCTTCAGCGTGATCTTGCCGTTTGTCACCACGGCGGCCACCATGAACGTTCCCGCGACGATACGGTCGGGTATGCATGTATATGAGAACCCACGAAGCTTGCCCTTGCCCTCGATCAAAATCGTGCTTGAGCCCGCGCCTTTCACGTCGCTTCCCATCTGGTTCAGGACATCCTGCAGTTCGGCGATTTCCGGCTCTCTCGCGGCGTTTCTGATCGCCGTATTCCCCGGCGCGAGCGCGGCCGCCATCATCAGATTCTCGGTTGCGCCGACGCTCGGATAGTCAAGATGCACATCCCCGCCTTTGAGCCGCCTTCCTTCGCACATAATATGGCCGCCCGCTTCGGTCACATTGACGCCCAGGTTTTTCAGTCCCCTCAGATGCAGATCGATTGGCCTGGATCCGATTTCACATCCGCCGGGATAAGTAAACCTGGCCATCCTGAACCTTGCCAGTATCGGCCCCATCATGAATATCGAAGAACGTATTTCCTTTGCCAGCTTATCCGGCATCTCCCAGCGCAAAGCCCGCCTGGTATCGATAACAAGTTTATCTTTTTCATACGCGACATGCGCCCCGATATGCTCCAGTATGGATAACATGTTATAGACATCGGATATGGCCGGCCAGTTATATATGATCACCGGCTCTTCCGTCAGCAGTGCGGCCGCAAACACAGGAAGAGCCGCATTTTTTGCGCCGTGTATGCTCAGCTCCCCCTCAAGCTTTGCACCACCGTTTATTATCAATTTTGCCATATTGGCCTCCCCGCATACATATCACATACTAATATCTTATGCAGGCAGAACCAGGTTGTGCGCTAGGCCGTACTTTGCCTTGATATATTGAGGAGTATTCCTACCGACGCCATGAAGATGATCAGCGATGTCCTTCCCGCGCTGATAAATGGCAGAACGACGCCGGTCGGCGGCACACATCCCGTCGCAACGCCGATGTTGATAAAAACCTGTATCGCGATCAGAGCGGTGATACCTGCTGCCAGCATCATGCCGAAAGTGTTGGGCGCCCGAAGCGCGATGCGTACGCCGCCCCATATCAATATCCCAAACGCCAGCAGTACGAGTGCGCCGCCGACGAACCCGAGTTCTTCGACGATGATCGAAAATATGCAGTCCGATTCGCTGTACGGCAGATACAAAAACTTCTGCCGTGAGTTGCCGAGCCCCATACCGAAAAACCCGCCGGAACCGATCGAGTAAAGCGACTGGACGAGCTGATAGCTGATACCCGACGAATACGCCCACGGATCGAGAAGCGCCAATATCCTGTCCATGCGGTAAGCGCCTTCCTGTGTTGCCAGCATCGCAACGGTGCCCACACCGATGCCGCCGATGCCAAGCACACCAAAGTGCAGCAGGTTCGCGCCGCCCACAAGCATCATCACAAACATCAACAGCGCCAAAGTGACCACCGCGCTGAAATTCGGCTGAAGGTACAGCAATACGGCGGATATCAGAAGCAGGACAAGATAGGGCAGCATGCCGTACTTGAACTGGCGCATCTTTTCCTGGTTGATGGATATGCCTGCCGCCATGAACACAATGATCGCAAATTTCAATACTTCGACCGACTGCACCTCGATAAAGTACAAATTGACCCACCGGCTCGATCCGTTTTTTGTAATGCCGATACCAGGTACAAAGACGAGTATCATAAACAGCAATCCAAGTCCCAGCAGCCAAAACCTCATCTTCTTCAGCTTGTTATAGTCAAAAAGTATGAACGCAATCATCGCCACAAGCCCGAGCCCCGCGCCTGTGATCTGTTTCCAAAAGTAAAAATATCCGTTATAGCCCGTATTCGCGCTGTTCTCCGCGTAGTAGAAGCTTGCGGAAAAAACCATGACAATACCAAACAACACGAGTATAACCGTGACAATGAACAGCGTATAATCAAAAGAACGCTTTTGCATGGCATCCTCCTAAAACGAATTAACGATCTCCTTGAATACTCTTCCCCTATGTTCGAAATCATCGAACATGTCGTAGCTCGCGCACGCCGGAGACAAAAGCACGTTCCATCCCTTCCGTGCGATTTCCTTTGATTTCTGCACCGCGTCTATAAAGCTGTCCGCGGTGTATACGTTTGTAAACCCCGCCTCTTTGGCGTCGTTCAGTATCTTTTGCTTCGTGTCGCCAAGCGCCACGGCCGCTTTGATGTTTTTTCCGAAACCTTGTATCAGAGACACAAAGCTGCTTTTTTTGTCATAGCCGCCCAGAATGATCACCGTCGGCCGTGTCATTGCCGCCGCCGCTTTTTCCGTCGCGTCGGGGTTTGTGCCCTTCGAGTCGTTGATATAGCGTACGCCGCCGACTTCGCGTACGAACTCGATACGATGCTCGACGCCCGGGAACGTCATCAGCGACTCTTTGATCACATCCTCTGGTATCGCGTAACACCTCGCAAGCGCGGCGGCCGCCAGCGCGTTCTCAAGATTATGCACCCCGGGTATCCTCACCTCGTCGACGTGGCATATGACATGCCTGCCGTCCTCTTCAACGCTGACGATGCGCCCCTCTTCTATAAATACGCCCGTTTCAAGCGCAACTTGACGCGAAAACCAAATTATTTTGGATCTGTGTTTGCCGGCCATGGCTCTTGCGATGTCGTTGTCATGGTTCAGCACGCAGAAATCCTCTTCGGTCTGGTTTTCAAACACCCGCTCCTTCGCGGCGATATAGTTTTCCATCGTGCCGTACCGGTCA
>JAQTSP010000232.1 GCA_028711205.1 Eubacteriales bacterium
ACACCTTCGTAGAGCTGCTGTGCGACAAGCATCGTTCGTTTGGCCGTAAACCCAAGTGCGCTCGATGCCGCCTGCTGCAGATAGCTTGTTGTAAACGGCGGTGACGCGCTTTTTTTCTTTGTGCCCTTTTTGACGCTGTCGACGATAAAATCGCGGCCTTTGACGGCCAAAAGTATTTCGTCCGCCTGCTTCGCGTTCTCAAGTTTTATCTTTTTACCATTCGCCCCAAAAAACTTCGCCTCAAACTCATGCGTTCTTGCGCTGTCGAAAAGCCGCGCGGTGATCGTCCAGAATTCTTCGGAGACAAACGCGCTGATCTCGTCTTCCCTGTCGCAGATAATGCGCACTGCGACCGACTGAACACGGCCCGCGCTGAGCCCTTTTTTCACTTTGCGCCAAAGCAGCGGGCTTAATTTATACCCCACAAGCCGGTCAAGCACGCGCCGCGCCTGCTGCGCGTCCACAAGGTCAAGATTGATCTTTCTCGGGTGCTCAATCGCGCCGGTCACTGCTTTTTTGGTGATCTCGTTAAACTCGATGCGGCTGACCTCACCCGTGTCAACACCAAGCATGTTGGCAATATGCCACGAGATCGCCTCGCCTTCTCTGTCGGGGTCTGTCGCCAGATACACGTTCTTCGCACCCGCCGCGCCCGCTTTCATCGCGTTGACAACATCCTTTTTACCCCTGATCTGTATGTAATTCGGCTCAAAATCGTTTTCAATATCGACGCCAAGCTTGCTTTTGGGAAGATCCCGGACATGCCCGTTGCTGGCCTGCACCTTATACCCGGATCCCAAAAACTTGCTGATCGTCTTCGCTTTCGCCGGAGACTCCACGATCACAAGATCATAGCTTTTTACCTTCGCCGTTTTTTTTGCCGTACTTTTTTGCGCCATATTTTTCTCCAAACTGTATTTTGACTATACGCCGTATTTCCCGCCGGGCAGCCGTTTGATCAGCCCGTCAAGTTCCATCATCGTCAGTGTCATGTTGATCTCGCTTTGTGGATATTCTATGCATCGCGTGATGCTTTCAACACTCAAGTCACCCTGTATCAGCAGATTATATATTTGACGCTGCAAAAAATCAAGCTGAATTTCCTCTTTACGGGCCGCGGACGTACGCCCACTTGTAAATTTTTTATCAACAAAACCGTAAAATTCGAGTATATCCGACGCGCAGCGCACCGGTTTCGCGCCCTCTTTGATCAGCATATTCGACAGCGCGGCCATCGCAAGATATGGAGGCCCCGGCACCGCAAAAACATCCCTGTTAAACGCGGCCGCCATCCCTGCGGATATCGCCGTGCCGCCTTTAAGCTCTGATTCGACGACGAGCATGCCGCGCGACAGGCCGGCGATGATCCTGTTCCGCGCCGGGAAATTCGCCGCAAGCGGCTCGGCCCCGGGCACAAGCTCCGACACCACCGCCCCGTTTTCGATCGCTTTATAATATATCTCTTCGCTCTCGGGCGGATAGATCACGTCGGCGCCGCATCCCAAAACGGCGATCGTCTTTGCGCCCGCTTCTATCGCGCCACTGTGCGCGGCCGTGTCAATGCCTCTCGCCATGCCCGACACGACCGTCATACCGCAGTTCCCAAGCTCTTTTGCAATATTCCAGGCCAGATCAAAGCCTTTTCGCGTACACCGCCGCGTGCCCACGATGCTGAGCGTATGCGGCGTCTCGCGAAGGCTTCCTTTGACATACAGCACAGGCGGCGGATACGGTATGAGCGCCAGCGCCGCCGGATATTCGTCGTTCAGCCGCGTTACAGCACGTACGCCTTTTTCCAAAAGCGCGCACACAAGCTCGGCCATATGAGCCCGCGAGCACACCGCTTTCAAGGCCGCAAGCGCTTTGTCGGGTATCATATCAAGCGATTTCGAGCCTTTGTCTACGGCATCAAAAAAACATTCCGCGTCGCCGTATTCCTTCATTATATAATAGAACAGCTTTGGCGTGACCTCGGCCACCGATCCCAGCCATATCCAGTATTTATCCTGTTCGCTGTATCCTTGCATCGCCTTATCCCCGCTTTTTACGTTTACCAGCCTTGCGTTTTTCTGGATAAATATAACTTTTTTAACATGTGCCCTTATTATATCACCATCCATACCGTTTTCGTCAATAAAAACCATATAAAGAGTTGTTTTATCCCTTTTTCAAACGCTGTTAAATAAACCCCGGTATCTGATTATACCAGCCGGAACAACCCTCGGATTTTCACTTCTGTTCAGTGTGTTATTGATGATGAATTTAATTTGCTTCAGTAAACAGCCTATCGCCTTATCCCCAGTATTTTAAGTCCGTGCGGTACTGTATCGCTTCGGCCAGATGCTTTTTGTCGATATTTTCCGCACCGTCAAGATCGGCGATCGTCCGCGATACCTTGAGCACCCGCGTCATCGCCCGCGCGCTCAATGCGAACGCATGATACGCAGATTCCAGGAGCTTTTCACATTCGCCCGTCAACCGGCAGTATTCATCGATCATCTGGCCCGAAAGCGCCGCGTTGCTGAATATACCGCTTTGTTGATACCGCTCGCGCTGAACAGCCCTCGCTTTGTTGACACGCCGCCTTATTTCCTTTGACGTTTCACCCGTCCGCTCACCCATCAGCTCGGCGTACGATATTTCCTCCATGCCGATATGCATATCGATACGGTCGAGCAGCGGCCCGCTGATTCTCGACAGATAGCGGTTGATCTCTCGCGGCGTGCAGCGGCATTGCTTTTCCCTGCTGCCGAAGTTGCCGCACGGGCACGGGTTCATCGACGCGATCAGTATCACGTTTGCGGGATAGGTAACTTTCACATTGGCGCGCGCGATGCTGATCCGCCTGTCCTCAAGCGGCTGGCGCAGCGCCTCCAGGGCATCGCGTTTAAACTCGGCAAGCTCATCGAGGAACAAAACGCCGCCGTGCGCAAGGCTGATCTCTCCCGGCATCACACGGTGTCCGCCGCCGGTCAGCGCCGCCGTCGAGAGCGTATGGTGCGGGCTTCGGAACGGCCGCGCCGTCGCGACGCCGTCCATATTCTGCCCGCAGACCGACTGAATTTTAGATATCTCGAGCGCTTCTTCAAAGCTTAAGTCCGGCAGTATGCCTGGAACCGCTCGCGCCAGCATTGTCTTCCCGGACCCCGGCGGCCCGACGAACAACAGATTGTGCCCGCCTGCCGCGGCGATCTCAAGCGCGCGTTTGGCATGCTGCTGCCCTTTGACATACGCCATATCGTTTTTACAGATATCGCCCGTGTCGGGCTCAAACACCGCCGTATCGCACGGCGTGATCGTTATGCGGCCGTCAAGATGCGCCGCGATCTCCTCAAGGTCTTTCACGGCAAAGACACTCAATCCCTTGATATAGCTCGCCTCTTTGGCGTTGTCCTTTGATATGAAAAGCCGCTCATACCCCGCCTGTCTCGCGGATATCGCCATGGGCAGCGTACCCGCAATGCCCCGCAATGCCCCGTCGAGTGACAGCT
>JAQTSP010000035.1 GCA_028711205.1 Eubacteriales bacterium
CGTCGTCAAGCAGAAGCTCTGCGCTGCCGCCGTCAAAAAGCTCCTGAAAAGTTTCATTGAAATACCTGTTGATCTGCTCAAAACTGCTTTTGAATATCTTTCGCATCTCGCTCAACAGCGAAGCGATCAGCTTGTGAAGATCCTGCTCTGCGCCTGTCAGGTCATCTTTCTGCGTTGTCATCGACTCCATACGCTCTTTTAATTCGGTGTATTCTTCGATTGCGTTAGGGTTCACACTGCCAATGTTCCGTATTTTTTGTTTAATGCTATCCACATCGGTCTGCGCGCCTGACACGTCTATCTCATCCCTTTCGGGCAGTGCGTTTGCATATGTCAGCTGATAGCTGTCCCAGAGCCTGTTTTGCGCAGCCTCAATGCCTGTTTCCACCTTCTCGATATTAAACCCGACGCGCATGCTTTTTTCTTTGATCTCGCCAAGCTCGCGTCTTATCGATTCCTGTTTCTCATCTCTTTCCGACAGCGTCCGGCTCAGCGCTTCCCTTTTTGTAAATATATCGGCCTGCTGCGCTCTTATTTCATCTAATATCACATTTTTTTGCTTGTGCATTTCCTCAAGTTCTGCTTTAAGTTGCTGCAGGTTATCGCTGCTTTGGGCGTTCAGCTCAAGCATTTTTTTCTTTGCAGACTTGGCTTTTTCCGTTTCCTGTTTTTCAGATTCCAGCCTCAAATTGTCATTCATAAGCGCCGTGTTCTCTTTAAACAGGCCGGCTATTTTTATCTCGGCGTCGTGCAGCTGCGCCTTTTTTTCTTCTATCAGCGCGGCATTTTTATTGTACGCGTCTTCCATCCGCTTGTAGTCTTCGCTTTTCGTTTCCCTCGACTGCTGCATATCGCTTTGCAGCGCGATAAACCCGCGTATCTCTTCTCGAATAAACACAAGCCTTTCTTCAAGCGCCTGCTTTTCCTCATTCAAACGAGCCGCTGTACTGTCCGCCTCACCCATCGCTACGTTTATGCTTTCGATCTTTTCACTAACCGTCGCCACTATGATCTCGCCTTTTTGCAGGCTGCTCAGCGCGTCTTCTATTTCGGCCGAAAGAACGTCGTGCTCCCGTTTATTATCCGTCAGCTCGTTCTCCAGCGACGATACTTTTTCACTGAGCTTCTGTGCGCGTAACGTTAACTCTTCTTCCCTCCTGTCGCGCGAGACGAGTCCGCAGCTGTCTTTTCTGATGCTTCCGCCCGTGATCGAACCGCCCGGATAAAACACATCGCCTTCAATCGTCACGACGCGGAATGTATGGTTGTATTTGCGCATGACGCGTATCGCCGTTTCGTTATTGTCCGCGATCAGTGTGCGCCCAAGTAAAAACGCGACCGCACTTTGCACGCTGTCGTCGCATGAAACGATATCGCCGGCAACGCCCAAAACGCCCTGCTCGCGCACCGCCTGCATCTCTGTTTCGGACAATACCCGCTGCTTCAGCGCACCCAAAGGCAAAAAAGTCACCCGGCCCATGTTGTTTTGGCGAAGAAACGATATAATATGGTTCGCGTCATACGCGTCGTTGACGACGATATTCTGCAGCGCCTGTCCAAGACAAGTCTCGATTGCCGTTTCATATTCCCGAGGCACGCTGATCACATCCGCGAAAGTGCCTATGATACGGCCGCCAATATCGCTGTTTACACCGGCGGCTGTCATCAGCCGTTTGACGCTGTTGCTGTAACCTTCAAAACTGTTTTTTAAGTCGCTTATCAACCTTGCCGAAGCGGCGCACGTCGCATATTCCTGACGTGCCGTCTCAAGGACCTGCTGTGTTTTTTCGATCTGCTCAGATGTCTTGTTCCGTGAGAACACTTTTTGATTATATGTGTCTCTTAACGTTTCGTTCTGACGCTGCGACGAGGAAAGCTGCTCATTCAAACTGGCAAGCGCCGCGGCGTTCTTCTCTGTCTCAAGCTTTAACTGTTCAAGCCTTTGGGCGATCTCTTCCGATTTTTGCAGTATGTTTTTCTCTTTTTCATCAAGCGTCAACAGAGCGCTTTTTATTTCGGCCATCTTTTCGACCGCTTCGACCTTTTCGCCCTGTACATTCTCTATGATCTTGACACGGTCTTCAAAAACGCTGTTGAGTTCGATGAGCTCTTTGCTTGTCTCGCGGACGACACGCTGATATTTTTCAAGCTCCTGCTCAATCTGTTTTAACCTCTGAGCGTTTATCGCCTCGTTCTGCTTGATCGCGGACGTTTTGCTATCCGCATCGGCAATCTCATTTTTAACCCTTTGTGTGTCCTTTTCAAGGTTGGCCATTCGCTCGTCACAGAGCCGCATCTCACCCTCGACACGCTCTATCTCGGCAAGGCTGCCGCTCAGTTTTTCAGCGATCTCGTCACCTTTTTGCTCCAGAATCTTCGCGTTTTCCTGTTCATTCAATAAAAGCGTGCCCACCTGCTTTAAGGCCAGCTCTTTTTGAGCCTGTTCTTCGGCAAGCGCTTGCTCTGCCTGTTTGAGCTTTGCGATCTTCTCTTTCCCTTTGTCGTAGTTGTACAAAAAGAGGTTGATTTCAAGATGTCTCAATTTGCCGCTGAGCTCAATATATGCCGCCGCGTCCTCCGCCTGTTTTTTTAGAGGCTCTATGCGAAGGTGCTGTTCCTGCAGTATGTCCTCGATGCGAATAAGATTGTACCGCGTCTTTTCAAGTTTTCTTTCCGCTTCTTCCTTGCGCACTCTGTATTTCATAATACCCGAAGCTTCTTCAAAAACACGCCGTCTGTCGATTGCCCTCTCGCTTAATATTTCATCAATTTTCCCCTGCCCGATGATCGAATACCCTTCTTTGCCGATACCGGTATCACGGAACATGCCCAGTATATCTTTTAATCGGCATCTTGTGCTGTTGATATAATATTCGCTTTCTCCCGATTTATACAGTTTTCGTGTTACCTGTATTTCCGAATAAGCCGGGCTCATTCTTCCGTCACAGTTGTCAAAAATCAGCGAAACTTCGCAATAAGAGCGCGGTTTCCTTTTCTGCGTACCGGCAAAGATCACGTCCTGCATCACGCTGCCGCGGAGAGTCTTTGCGCTTTGTTCGCCAAGCACCCATCTTACCGCATCGGACACGTTGCTTTTTCCGCTGCCGTTAGGCCCCACGACGCCTGTAATCGACCCGTTCATATGCATAACCGTTTTTTCCGGAAAGGATTTAAATCCTGTCATTTCGATGCATTTTAAAAACAAACTGGCGACTCACTTTCAAATAATATCAATCCCACACCAAAAACCTGCGGTTTTCGGGATCCCGCAAAAAAAAATCGGCATTAACTGCCGAAATATCTAATATTTATCGAATTTCGACAAACAATTTGATCGATGTTCTCATCACACCGTCTATCTCTACATTCGCAAATGCGGGTATTACAACCAAATCGATACCGCGCGGCGCCATGAACCCTCTGGTAATCGCAATCGCCTTGATCGCCTGATTGACGGCACCGGCGCCGACAGCCAGAACCTCGGCTTTATTATAATTGTTGACCATCGCCGCGATCGCCCCGGCCACAGCCTTGGGCTGAGATTTAGTTGATACTCTTAATGGTTCCATAATAGCCCCCACATATACAATATAATATTATATCAAATAAATATGTAAAAGACTATATATTTTTTACAGCGCCGCATCGATCATACCTGCAATCTTGTCTTTGCCGACAACACCGACAGACCTGCCTGCCAGCTTGCCGTCTTTAAAGAGCAGCAGCGTCGGTATGCTCATAACACCAAACTGTTGTGCAAGTTCCATCTGCTGGTCAATATTGACCTTGCCGATAACGGCCTTGCCTTCGTACATATCGGCAATTTCGTCTATCACGGGCGAGAGCATTCGGCACGGCGCGCACCATTCTGCCCAAAAATCAATCAGTACAGGCTTTGGGCTGCTCGTTACCTTTTCATCAAAATCAACGTTCGTGATCACTATCGCTTTATTTGACATTTGTACTCTCCTTTGCATTCTTTATATTTTTATCTGCATTTAACTGCATATATTGACTTATTATACCACAGACTCGTCCTTTTTTTTCCTTCTGACCATCGTATAAACATTTCCTACGGTCTTATTATATATCGGAGACGCAATTTTTAACAGTAAAAAGGATAATAATACAAAAATAATTGCGCTCACCGCCATTGCCGCATCCTGATTCGCAAAAATATGCCATACGCCCGACAACAGCCAACCCGTAAAAACGCCGGCAATCAGCATAAAAAGCGGGAAAACATAGGCGATAGCGGACGCTCTCAATGCTTTTTGCATTTTGATGCTGACTGCCACATAGTCACCAACAGTGGCATTCAATTCATTGGGAACTTCAACGACGATCTCGTTTTGTCCGGACAGCATGCCGCAAGCCTTGCATCTTCCGCAGGCCGATGTGCGCCGGAATCTGACCCGCGCCATATCTTCCTTTATATCCACGACCTCTCCGTACTCAATCATGCTGACACCCCGATAATGTCACGTATCACTTCGCCCGCGATCATAAGGCCGCAAAGCCCCGGCATATACGATATGCTGGGCACCGGCTCGCCCGGCGAAAGCGTGCGCGCAGCTTTAGCATCCGCGGAAACCACCTTGAGGCTGCCGATACCGCGCTTTTTGAGCTCGCGGCGCATCACCCTTGCCAGCGGATCGTCCTTCGTCTGATATATGTCCCGTACGCGAAAATCACCTGAAAGTTTGTTGCCGGCGCCCATCGCCGAAATCACGGGTATTCCCGCCTGGACACACGCCGTAATGATCGCGAGCTTTGCCGAAACATTGTCCACCGCATCGACCGCATATGTGACACCGTCAAGCAGCGCGCTTATGTTTTCCGCATTGACAAACACTTTTTTCGCGGTCACGCGGCAACCGGGATTGATGTCTTTGATGCGCGCCTTCATGGCATCGACCTTCGGCGTACCGACCGTGCTTAGGAGCGCGATGATCTGCCTGTTGATATTCGTTGGCTCCACGTCGTCGCTGTCGACGAGCGTAATGCGGCCAACAGCCGCGCGTGCGAGCGCCTCCGCCGCGTATCCGCCGACACCGCCGATGCCGAAAACCGCGACATGCGCACCGGCAAGGCGTTTTATTCCTTCTTCCCCGATCAGCTTTTCGTGCCTCGAAAAATCACTCACTTACTCCGTCACCTTCAGGCCAAGCTCCAGGAGCTGCTTTGCCGATACCTTTGTCGGCGCTCCCGTCATCGGGCAGGACGCGTTCTGCACCTTCGGGAACGCAATCACGTCGCGTATCGACGCGCGCCCCAGCAAAAGCATCGCCAGCCTGTCAAGCCCAAACGCGATACCGCCGTGCGGCGGCGCGCCGTATTTCAACGCCTCAAGCAGGAAGCCGAAGTTTTCCCACGCTTCCTCTTTCGAAAACCCGAGCGCTCTGAGCATTTTCTCCTGCACCTCCGTGCTGTGGTTCCTGATGCTGCCACCACCAATCTCGTTGCCGTTCAACACGATATCATATGCCTTCGCGTACGCGTTGGCCGGATCGTCCATGAGCTTGTCGACATCCTCGTCTTTTGGCGACGTGAATGGATGGTGCATTGCGGTAAAGCGCTTTTCTTCCTCACTGTACTCGAACACCGGAAAATCAACGACCCACAAGAGATCGAAGACGCTCTCGTCGATCAGCGCCAGCTTTTCGGCCAGTTTCAGCCGCAGATTGCCGAGCGCGTCATAGACCACCTTATCCTTGTCGCCGACGAAAAATATGATGTCGCCCGTCTCTGCATTCGTCCGTTTAAGCAGCGCGGCCAGTTCGTCGTCTTTAAAAAACTTTGTGATCGGCGAGCTCATACCGTCGCCCTTCATCGATATCCACGCCATGCCCTTTGCACCGTATATCTTGACAAAATCGACAAGCGTGTCGATCTCGCGCCGCGCGAACTTGTCAACACAGCCTTTCGCGTTGATCGCCCGCACGCTGCCGCCGTTCTTGACCACCGACGAGAACACCTGAAATCCTGTGTTTTCGACGATGTCGCTGACATTCACAAGCTCGAGGCCGAACCGTGTATCCGGCTTGTCCGAGCCGTATCTGTCCATCGCTTCTTGATACGGCAGCCGCTTCAATGGAAGCGGTATGTCGATGTTCATCGTCTGTTTGAATACATGCGCGATCAGCCCCTCGTTCGCTTCAATGATATCGTCCACGTCGACAAACGACATCTCGATATCGATCTGCGTAAACTCGGGCTGCCTGTCCGCGCGCAGGTCCTCGTCCCTGAAGCATTTGACGATCTGGTAATACCGGTCGAACCCCGATATCATCAGTATCTGCTTCAGCGTCTGCGGCGACTGCGGCAGCGCGTAAAAGCTGCCCTGGTGAATGCGTGACGGCACCAGATAGTCCCTTGCGCCTTCGGGCGTGCTCTTTGTCAGCATCGGCGTCTCGATATCAAGAAATCCGTTGCTGTTGAGATAATCCCGCGCGGCCGCGGCGATACGGCTTCTCATCATCATGTTGTTTTGCATCACAGGCCGCCGGAGGTCAAGATACCTGTATTTGAGGCGCACTTCTTCCCTGACACCCGTGTCGTCCGTGATCTCGAACGGCGGCGTTTGCGCCCGGCTCAAAACTTTGAGCCGGTCCACCTTGACTTCTATCAAACCGGTGGGCAGCTTTTCGTTGACCGTCTCTTCGTCGCGTTTGACGATTTGGCCCTTGACCGCGATGACGAACTCGCTTCGGAGGCCTTCGGCCATCGAAAAATCGCTCTCCATCGTCGATTCGTCAAAAACAACCTGCATGATACCCGTTCTGTCGCGCAAATCGACGAATATCAGCGCGCCCAGGTCGCGGCGCGTCTGCACCCAGCCCATCAGCGTCACATCGCGCCCGACGTCTTTTGTGGAGAACTTCGTGCAATAATCCGTCCTCTTCCACCCCTGCAAAAATTCGCTCATATTAAACCTGCCTTTATAAATTCATTAAGTTCCGCAAACGGAACCGATTTTTCCTGACTGTTTTCCATGTCCCGGACAACGGCAATACCACGCCGTATCTCGTCGTCGCCGATGATGACAACGCGCGGCGCGCCAAGCTTGTTCGCGTACTTGAGCTGCGCCTTGAGGCTCCTGTCCATATGGTCGCACTCCGCCTTAACGCCTGCGTTTCTCAGCTGCGTCGTGATGCAAAACCCCTGCAGTGCCGCCGCGTCCCCAAGCGTGCACACATACACGTCGCACACCTTTGGCTCCGGCAGACAGATGCCCTGCGATTCGAGTACGAGCAGCAGCCGCTCCATACCGAGGCCGAACCCGATGCCGGGCGCCGGCGGCCCGCCGATCTCTTCGACCAGGCCGTCATACCGTCCGCCGCCGCACACCGTCCCCTGCGCACCGATGCCTGTCGATATGATCTCAAACACCGTTTTTGTATAGTAGTCAAGCCCGCGCACGATGAACGGATTGACCTGATATGCGATACCGGCGCTTTCGAGCCGTTTTTTCAGCCCGTTGAAGTGTTCTGCACATTCCCCACACAGATAATCGAGCATCTTCGGCGCGTCTTTGACGATCCCGGCGCAGGCCTCTTCTTTGCAGTCAAGCACACGTAATGGATTGGTTGCCATTCTTTCTTTGCAGTTTTTGCACAGCCCGTCTGCTTTTTGCGCTAAAAAATCTCTTAAAGCCTTGTTATATGTCGGCCGGCACTGTTTGCAGCCGATGCTGTTGATATTGAGCATAAGGTCCTTGATACCCAATTCTTTAAACAGCGACAGCGCAACGGTGATGATCTCCGCGTCGATCGACGGGCCGGCGGCGCCAAAAGCCTCGATACCGAACTGGTGATGTTCTCTCAAACGTCCGGCCTGCGGCCTCTCATACCGGAAAACAGGCGTCGATAGATAATACATCTTCGTCGGCTGCGCCGTCGCATACAGGCTGTTTTCCACAAAGCTCCGCACCACACCCGCCGTACCCTCGGGCTTTAACGTAATGCTGCGTTCTCCCTTATCGAGAAACGTGTACATCTCTTTTTGCACGATATCGCTCGTATCGCCGACGCTTCGCAAAAACAGCTCTGTATGCTCAAATACAGGTGTTCTGATCTCGGTGTATCCGAACCGTGCGCATATATCTCTTATGATTTGCTCGATATACTGCCATTTCCCGCTTTGGGAAGGCAGCACATCCTTTGTGCCTTTCGGCGCTCTTGTCAGCATTTTCCACCTCTATTATCCGTATTATACCCGTATTTACACTCCAAAAATCTGCTTATTATCGGGTATCCATAACAAAAACGTCCCCATCATAAGACAGGGACGAGAATAACCCGCGGTACCACCCAAATTCCCAAGAACTGCCTTGGGCACTTAGACATATTTAAACGAAAAGCGGCTGTTACCTTTTTTAAATCGCTTCTTTTCGATTGCAGTCTCGTCGAAAAGTCCCTGTAAGAGCAATAATTCTGAAAAAGGCGTCCCTTTTTTTGTTTATTATACACTCAGCCATGCGTATTTGTCCATACTATTTGCAGAGTAGATACGTCTCCCGCGCTATGGCAAGTTCTTCGTTTGTGGGCACGCACCATATATCGACGGTGGAATCCGGAGCGGAAATACGCAGCTCTTTTCCCTTCACATCGTTGATCTCTTTGTCGATACGGGCGCCAATAAATTCCAGCCCTTCGATACACATTTCGCGTATCTTCGGGTCGTTCTCACCGATGCCAGCGGTAAAGAGTATCGCGTCAACACCGCCCATCGCTGCGGCGTACCCGCCAATAAACTTTCGTATACGGTAGCAGAACACCTCGAGCGCAGTGGTGGCGCGCTCATTGCCTTGTATTGATGCCACCCATAAATCGCGAAAATCGCTGGACACACCGGATATACCGTAGACGCCGCACTCTTTGTTGAGATATTGAATCGTCTGCTCGAGGTCCATCCCCATCTTATCCATCAGATAAGGCACGATCGCCGGATCGATATCGCCCGAGCGTGTGCCCATCACAAGCCCCTCAAGCGGTGTGAAACCCATTGTTGTATCGATCGATTTTCCGCCGTCTACCGCCGTGATACTCGAGCCGTTGCCAAGATGGCATGTAATGATCTTCAGATTCTTGATGTCTTTTCCGATGAGCTCGGCATATCTTGTCGCGATATATTTATGCGACGTGCCGTGAAAACCGTAACGGCGGATGCGGTATTCTTGATACGCCTCGTATGAAAGGCCGTAAAGATAAGCGCGTTTTGGCATCGTCTGGTGAAACGCGGTGTCAAAAACGCCCACCATCGGTACATTCGGCATGATGCTGATGCAGGCCTGTATGCCCATCAGATTGGCGGGATTGTGCAGCGGCGCAAGCTCCGAGCACTCTTCGAGCGCCGCGATGACCTCGTCTGTGATGATCACACTGCCCGAAAAATACTCTGCGCCATGAACCACCCTGTGCCCCACCGCGTTGATCTCGTCCATGCTCGAGATGACACCATGCTCTTTATCCATCAGCGCAGCAATCATGACCTTGATCGCAACTTTATGGTCGGGCATGGGCTGCTCTATCCTGACAAGGTCCTTGCCTTCAGGCTTATGCACGAGATTTGAACCTTCTATACCGATACGCTCAATTGTGCCCTTCGCAACAATCTTATTATTGACGATCTCAATCAGCTGGTATTTCAGTGATGAACTACCCGCATTGATGACTAATATATTCATGACCCCTCCTAATTCTGTGCCTGTACGGCAGTGATGGCAACAACGGAAACGATATCATCGACGCTGCAACCTCTTGACAAGTCGTTAACCGGCGCCGCAAGCCCCTGGGATATCGGCCCGATCGCTTCCGCTCCGGCAAGCCTTTGAACGAGCTTATAGCCGATATTGCCCGCCTGCAGATCCGGAAATATCAGCACGTTGGCTTTCCCTGCCACCGGACTGCCCGGTGATTTCAGCTGCCCGACTTTTTCGACCAGCGCCGCGTCCGCCTGCAATTCTCCGTCTACCATCAGCGACGGGTCAAGCTGCTTCACGATCTCAGTCGCCCGTATCACCTTATCGGCAAGCGCGTGCTTGGCACTTCCTTTTGTCGAGAAAGAAAGCATCGCGACTTTGGGCGTCATGCCCGTCAGCGCGGCGCCTGTTTTCGCGGTGGACACAGCAATGGCCGCAAGCTCGTTTTCGTCAGGGCAGGGGTTGATCGCGCAGTCCCCGAACATGAGTATGCCATTGTGTCCATAATTTTTGTTTTCGAGTTCCATAATGAAAGAACTGGATACGACTGAAATGCCGGGTGAAGTTTTGATTATCTGTAATGCGGGACGAAGTGTGTTTGCCGTTGTATTGATCGCGCCGGCCACCATGCCGTCCGCGTCTCCCATCTTAATCATCATACATGCATAGTACAGGGGATCCATTATCGTTTCTTTTGCCAACTCTTGTGTGACGCCTTTGTGCTTTCTCAGCTCATAGAATGCCGCCGCGTAATCATCAAGTTTGTCCGATTTTTTCGAGTCTATGATCGTGACCCGGGAAATGTCGAGTCCTGCCGCCTTTTCACTGATCTCTGCCTCATTACCGATCAGTATGACATCCGCAATACCTTCCCTTGAAATGATCTCTGCTGCTTTGAGTGTTCTCTCTTCCGGACCTTCAGGCAGCACCACTCTTTTCTTATCCGTGCGCGCCTTTTGTTTAATTTCATCCATTAAACCCATTTTTTATACAATTTCTCCCTTCAAAAATACAATATTTATATAAACATGACTGTTTTATGGTATTATAATAATATCACCTGCCTATTATATATAATTTATTTGCTTTTGAAAAGGAGAAATTATGCGCATCTGCGGAATCGTTGCGGAATACAATCCGTTCCACAGCGGACACGAAAAACATATTGAGCTGACACGTAAAAAAACTGGCGCGGATATTATCATCTGTGTGATGAGCGGTCCCTTTGTGCAGCGCGGCGAACCCGCTGTTTTTGATAAATGGACGCGGGCCGCGTGCGCTCTCCTGTGCGGCGCCGATGCCGTGATCGAGCTGCCGCTGCTCTTCGCCGTCCAGAGCGCGGAAGGCTTTGCATCGGGCGGTGTGGCCGTGCTCGACGCGGCCGGGGCAGATTACATCAGCTTTGGCTGTGAGACGGATGATCTTGACCTGCTCAGCGGTATCGCCCAAACGCTCTGCTACGAGACACAGGCGTATAAACGAATGCTGAAGGAAAAGCTAAGCCAGGGTATCAGTTTCCCCGAGGCGCGCATGAAAGCCGCTTTCCCCGACGCGCCTGACGCGCTTTGCCTGCCCAATGCGATACTTGGCATCGAGTACTTGAAGGCCATACAAAAAAGCGGCTCGAAGTTAACGTCCTGCGTCATAAAACGTATTGGCGGTGAATACCATTCGACGGATATCGGCACACCGATTCCCAGCGCGACGTCGATACGTAAAGCGCTCTCAGAGGGGCATACCGCCAAAGGGCTCTGCGCGATGCCTGACGCCTGCGCGGCATATCTGTCCGAACAAATGGGCAGAGGGCTCTTGCCCGTGTTCCCCGGCTTCTTTGACAAAGAGCTGATATTCACGCTGCGGCGCGGCGGCATAGATTATATAAAAACACTGCCCGACGTTTCCGAAGGGCTTGAAAACAGGATATACGAAGCGGCGGGAACATGCACGTCAAGAGAAGCGCTGATTAAAAAGATCAAAACAAAGCGCTACACATACACACGCATATCGCGCATACTGCTGTACGCGTTGCTCGGCATCACAAAGAAAATGATTGACGAACGCAACCATTCTCCGGTCGACCACATAAGAGTGCTGGGCGTGAGGCGCCCCGACGTGCTTTCGGTGCTTTCGGATACCTGCACCGTGCCCGTCGTCACGTCCGCCGCGTCCCTGCCGCGTCCCGATATCGGTATCACCGCGTCGGACATCTACGCGCTGACACAAAACATACCGCCTTTTTGCGCCGCCGCAAGGGACTACACCGAAAAACTGATTTTCTGATCGAACCACAGCTTTTTAAAGTGTTGTGCCGCCGCCAAACTCATACACAGCCCTTTTTTCTCATATGATTTTGTTAAGGGGCTGTGATATGATGAAAAAAATCCTTTCCATCGTCATCATATTCGTGATGGCGGTTTTTTTGCTGGCCTACCCCGAAAACTGTCTGGAAAGCGCCAAATCCGGACTCGAAATATGGGCTTGTGTCGTGGTGCCGTCGCTGCTGCCTTTCATGGTGGCTTCTTTTGCGCTTCTGGAAACAGGCGTGGTCAGATTCATCTCGCATATGCTGGCGCCGGCAATGCGCGTTTTGTTTTCTGCTCCCGGCGAAGCCGCCTATGTCTTTTTCGCGTCCGCGTTTTCCGGCTATCCCGTGGGCGCAAGGCTCTCATGCGAGCTGTACGCAGATAAACAAATATCCGAATCGGACGCACAGACTATCATCCGTTTCACAAGCGTATCCGGTCCGGTGTATATCACGGGCGCTGTCAGCGCGGGGCTGCTCGGCCTACCGGAATCGGGCATATACCTTATAGCGACGCACTATCTCTCCGCGCTGCTGGTCGGCATCATATTCGGCCTTTTTATAAAAAGACCGCGGAAAAATAAACTTGGAAAGATCCGTTTTAAAGACGCCCTTCATGATTTTAAACAGGATATTGCCCGGTGCCGGCCGTTGGGCGATCTGCTTGCGTCAAGCATAGAGAAAGCGGTCATGACGCTGCTGAAAATCGGCGGGTTCATCGTATTCTTTTACGTGGTCATTGAAATACTGTCTGCAAGCGGCCTGATGGACGTCGTCACATGGATATACGCCCCTGTCGCGAACCTGTCGGGTCTCGGGGCGTCCGCAAAAGCGCTGCTGTACGGCGGTGTTGAGCTGACGGCTGGCTGCAGAGAAGCCGCTCTCCTGGGTATCGGTATCGCGCAAAAGCTGCCGGTCATCGCGGCTGTCATCGCTTTCGGCGGTCTGAGCGTTCATATGCAGACGAAAGCGGTGTGCGCGGATTCGAATCTTAAACCCAATCGGTTTTTACTCGCCAAAAGCCTGCAGGCGTTGCTTTCATACGTGCTGTGCGCGCTCTCGCTCGATCTGTTTCCGATGTCGGTCGCGGCGTCAAGCATTCATGCGCAGACAAAAACAGCCGCATACTACGGCATCGTATTTGCGGCTGTGTCATTCATCATATTGCTTATTGTAAAACACGTTCAAAAATCGTCAGCTCTTCTTTTTACCCGAAAGCTCTAGCCTGTTTTTGCGTATCAGTTTCAGATAATCACTAAAATATACCTCAAGCTCTGAGAGGATATCATCCGCGTATTCCTTGGCGCCGATCGTGATCTCACGCACGTTGGTTTCTGCGGACTGCAGAAGCTCTTTTGCCTTTGCCTCCGCCTCCTGCGTGACTTCGCTTTCCGATACGCGCGTTTGAAGCTCGTCCTCTGCGCTGGAGACGATGGACGCCGCTTCCTCTTTTGCGCCGTCAATGATCTGATCTTTTTCCTTTATGACTTGCTCCGCTTCTCTGATCTCCTCGGGTATGGCCTTTTTAAGATCGTCAATAATATCAAAAAATATGTCTATATCGACCGACCGCCTCGATGAAAATACAGTCTTCGGGCTGTTCTCAAGCTCTTCCTTCAATTCATCAAGCAATTCATAAATCTTCATACTGTCACCTGCAAAAATATTTTATTACATCGTTTTTGATATCTTCGGGCACAAGGCCGGTAATATCCCCGCCATGTGAAACGATTTCTTTGACCATGCTCGAGCTCAAAAAAGAATGGCTGATGTCCGTCATCAAGAATACGGTCTCAACGTCTTTGGCAAGCTTTGCGTTCATCGCGGCCATCTGAAACTCGTATTCAAAATCCGATATCGCCCGAAGCCCCCGTATAATCAACTGAGCGTCTCTCTTTTTCATATAATCGACAAGCAGCCCGTGAAAACTGTCAACCTGGATTCCTTTAAGATGCGTCGTGCTTCGTTTAATAAAATCCATACGCTGTTGTGCAGAGAAGGCAGGCTTTTTGTTTTTATTGACAAGGACCGCAACGGTCACGTCGTCAAACATCGCCGCCGCGCGTTCTATGATATCAAGATGGCCGGAAGTGACAGGATCGAAACTTCCGGGATAGACGCATTTAATCACACTGCTCTCCATATACTAGAAATAAAAGCGAAATATCGCCATAGTTTTTACGTTTGATGAAATTATACCCCATCGTCAGCTTAAAATCAAATTTTCTGCGGCATTCCATCACAACCCTGCCGCCCTTGTTTAAAATGCCT
>JAQTSP010000233.1 GCA_028711205.1 Eubacteriales bacterium
GCGGGCATGATCGCGGGCACGAAGTACAGAGGCGAGTTTGAGGACAGGTTAAAAGAGGCGCTGAAGGAGCTTCAGGCATCGGGCAGCGTCATACTGTTTATCGACGAGATACATACGATCGTGGGCTCGGGCGCCGCGGAGGGCGCGATGGACGCGGCCAACATATTAAAGCCTGCTCTTGCACGTGGCGAGATTCAGGTCGTGGGCGCGACAACATATGACGAATACAGAAAGAACATCGAAAAAGATGCCGCGCTGGAGAGGCGTTTTCAGCCGGTCACAGTCGGCGAACCGACGGTTGAGGAGACGCTGGAGATACTCAAAGGCCTCAGAGACCGCTACGAGGCGCACCATAAGGTTAAGATCACGGACGAGGCATTAAAAGCCGCCGTCGAGCTTTCACACAGGTATATTTCGGACCGGTTTTTACCCGATAAGGCGATAGACCTGATGGACGAGGCGGCGTCAAAAGTGCGCCTCAGCCTGTATACCGCGCCGCCCGACCTGAAAGAGCTCGAAGAGAAGGTCGATCAGCTCCGTAAGGAAAAGGAACAGGCGATCACGCACCAGAAATTTGAGAAAGCGGCAGAGCTGCGCGATGAGGAAAAACGCATCGAAAAGCAGATGAAAGCGATGAAGAATGAATGGCAGAAGGACACCAAGGCGCATGAGGGGCAGGTTACGGACACGGAGATCGCCGATATCGTGTCGAGCTGGACGCATATCCCCGTCGTCAAGCTGACCGAGGATGAGGCGCAGCGGCTGCTGAATCTTGAGGCGACGCTGCACGCAAGAGTGGTCGGTCAGGACGAGGCCTGTGTCGCCGTTTCAAAGGCGATACGCCGCTCGAGAGCGGGACTCAAAGACCCGAAGCGTCCGGTTGGTTCATTCATCTTCTTAGGGCCGACGGGCGTCGGCAAAACGGAGCTCTCGCGGGCGCTTGCGGAAGCGATGTTCGGAGACGAGGACGCGCTGATACGCCTTGATATGTCCGAGTATATGGAAAAACACGCGGTGTCCAAGCTGATTGGTTCGCCGCCCGGATACGTCGGGTTTGACGAGGGCGGACAGCTGACCGAAAAGATACGGCGGCATCCGTACTGCGTACTCCTGCTCGATGAGATAGAAAAAGCGCATCCCGACGTGTTCAACATACTGCTGCAGATACTTGAAGACGGCAGGCTGACGGACTCGAAAGGACGCGTGGTGGACTTCAAAAACTGTGTGATCATCATGACGTCCAATCTTGGCGCGCACGGTATTGATGTGAAAAAAATCGGGTTCGAGGCTGCGTCGGGCGATGCCGGTTATGCGCAGATGAAACAGGGTATTTTAGAAGATCTGAAGAAAGAGTTTCGGCCTGAGTTTCTAAACCGGCTGGATGATATCATCGTATTCCATAAGCTGAGCAAAGAGCATACGAGAGAGATCGTGCGGCTGATGCTGGGCAACGTGATCAAGCGGCTCGGGCAGCGCGAGATCTACTTAAGCTATTCGGATGACGCGGTGGATTACCTTGCCAAAGAGGGCTTTGACGAGCATTACGGCGCGAGGCCACTCCGGCGCATGATACAGCAGCTTGTCGAGGACGAGCTTTCCGAAGAGATACTCGAAGGCAAAATCAGCATCAAAGACAAGGTCTATATGTATCTGGAAGACGGCAAGCCTGTGTTTAAAAAACAGGACTAAACAGTGTGCAGCAAAAAGACGGCGAATGATAAAACGCCGTCTTTTTTCCGTCGAACAATGAAACAGGAGTACACTTTAAATATTCACATGCCTGCGTTGACACAATCAGTACGGCTATGTTAGTATTCTTTATACTATAAATAAGGGGCTTTCTATGACACACTGGGGGAATTTGAGCATTAATGAAAAAGGGCATCTGATACTTGGCGGATGCGACGCGATCGATCTGGCGGCAAGGTTCGGGACGCCGCTCTACGTGATGGAGGAAGACACGATACGCGGGGTGTGCCGGGGATACGTCCGCGCGATAAACGGTTATCCGGGCGGCGGCAAGGCGCTGTTCGCCGGCAAAGCCTTTCTGATAACAGCGATGTGCAAGATCATCGAGAGCGAGGGCTTGGGGCTCGACGTGGTGTCGGGCGGAGAGCTATATGTCGCGATGAACGCCGGGTTTGATCTGAAAAACGTGTATCTGCACGGCAACAACAAAACGCCGGAAGACCTGCGCATGGCTGTAAAGGCCGGTATCGGGCGCATCGTGATCGACAGCGCGAACGAAATCGGGCTGCTTGCGGGTATCGCGAAAGAACTCGGCCGTATCCAGGACGTTTCGGTGCGCATCAAGCCGGGCATCGAGGCGCATACGCACGAGTATATCAAAACAGGCCAGGTCGATTCGAAGTTCGGGTTCGGCATCGGCGACGGCCAGGGTATGCGGGCAGTAAGGGACATACTGGCACAGCCGAGTCTTAGCCTGATTGGTTTACACTGCCATATCGGGTCGCAGATATTCGAACTTCAGCCTTTCCGCGACGCGGTCGATGTGATGCTGAACTACATGCTCAAGGTGGAGCAAGAGACGGGTTTTGTGTTCAGCGAGATCAACTTCGGCGGCGGATACGGCATACACTATACCGCGGAGGACGCGCCGCTGCGCCCGGACGAATACGTCAAAACAATGCTTGACGAGTTGACCGCGCTCTGCAATAAGAAGGGGGTAACGCCGCCGTTCTTTGTGATCGAACCGGGACGCTCGATCGTGGGCGAGGCCGGGACGACATTGTACACTGTCGGCGATATCAAGACGATACCCGATATCAGGACGTACGTCAGCGTCGACGGCAGCATGGCGGATAACCCGCGTCCGGCGCTGTATCAGGCGGTGTATACCTGTGCACTGGCGGGGAAGATGGACGCGCCCGAAGAAACGGTCGTGTCGATCGCGGGCAGGACGTGCGAGAGCGGCGATATGCTGATCTGGAACGCCAAGCTGCCGGAAACACAGGCGGGCGATGTGCTGGCTGTGTTCTCGACGGGCGCATACAACTATTCGATGGCAAGCAACTATAACAAGCTGCCGCATCCGGCGGTCGTGCTGGTCAAAGACGGGCGCGCCGAGCTGATGGTCAAACGGCAGTCGTACGACGATCTCATCAAAAACGATGTGATACCAAGCTGGTTATAAAAATTTATAAAATAGATGCGGTGATTTGCCGTATCTTTTTTTGTATCTCGGGTTAACGGTGAGTTAATAAATTTAACCGAATTTAACTATCACTCCATTGTTATCGGCAATATATTTGTTTATAATGTAAGCAAGAAGTGGAGGCGTTAACATGAAGGAGATAAACATCGGTTCGGTCATTGCCGCAAAAAGGAAACAAAAGGGTCTCACGCAGGAAGAACTGGCACGGTTTGCATGTGTATCGAAACCGGCCGTGTCCAAATGGGAATCAGGCCAAACCTATCCCGATATCACGCTGCTGCCCATACTGGCGACATTCTTC
>JAQTSP010000234.1 GCA_028711205.1 Eubacteriales bacterium
ATAGTATGTATAATACAACTGGTTGTCACCGCCAAGTTCGATAACTGCGCCCATGTTCTGATGCGTTTCTGCAAGCGTGCGAACCGCATATTCACTGTCAACAAAATAGAAATCCTGTTCATCGGTCAATATACGCTCTGCGGTAAAAGTTTCGCCGTCTGCTTCGACCTCCGTCGTTTCTGATTGGCCGTCAAGGTCATCCTTGAGCAGATCACTGATGAAATAACCAGAGACCATCTCCGGCATATCCAGATAAATATATTCCGTTTGCGTCATGCTGGAATGCTCAGGAATGGCGAACATTAAAACGGCAAGCAGAACAAGAGCAAAAAACACCTCGATATAGAAGTAAAAGCTTCGCGTCGCCAGAATAAGTTCTTTTTTAAAACTGCTCAGAAGTTTCATATCAAGCAAGCCCCCTTCCGGTCACTTTGATAAAGATCTCCTCCAGGGTTGCCTCCTTTGTATGCATTGTCAGTATCTCATAATCGTCTATGATCTGTTTAATACGGTCTTTGTCCTTCTGTACAACCGTAGAAAATGTTTCCTTCTTTGCTTTTCCGTCACTGGCGTACTCAACATCAACCATTTTTTCACCGTATTGCAGCTTTAAGTTCTTGGGCGAGTCGATCAAACTGATCTCCCCGTCGACTATAAAAGCCACGCGGTCGCACAGCTCATCCGCAATATACATGTTGTGGGTGGTCAGGAAAACAGTGACGCCCTTATCATTCTGCTCTTTGATGATGTCTTTGATGATCGCGGCTATGGCCGGGTCAAGGCCTGTCGTCGGTTCGTCAAGAAACCAAAGCTCGGGATTATTGATCATCGATCTTGCGAATGTCAGCCTGTGCTTCATGCCTTTTGAAAATTCGCCGGTTTTAATGTTTTCCTTGCCGCCGAGTCCAACAATATTAATAAGCTCTAATGGATCGCGTGTTTCTACATCAAACAGCTTGCTGTAAAAGCTCAAATTCTCTTTGGCCGTCATTTTACTGTATACATTTGACTGTTCAAAAGACATGCCGATCCTGTTAAACATCTCATTCTTGATATGCTTGACATCGTACCCCGCGACAGAAACGTTGCCTTTTTGCAGCTTCAGAAGGCCCGTCAGAACGCCCTGCGTCGTCGATTTGCCGGCACCGGAAGGCCCAAGAAATCCAAACACCTCGCCTTTTGGCACCTCAAAACTCACATCCTTGACTGCATAATTCTCATCGTTTGAATATGAGTGATATAACCCCTCCACCTTAATCATCGTTGCAACCTCCCTTTCGCAGCGGCAAAACGCCGGCTTATCATTGATATTTGCGGTTGAATTTGCTCTTCGCCGTCAGTTTTTAATGAAAACAAAAATACATCCTATATGAGCCAGCGGTATAGACTTGCCGGTCTAGACCTCGTGGTCTATTATATGTGACATTGTCAGATCTGTCAATCGATATTTCTTTTTTGACGAAAATATTCTATGAGTAATTGCGCGCATTTATCGGCCAGTATACCGCCCGTGACGCGCGGTGTGTGGTTGAGCCTGCCTTCGCAAAGATCATAGAGCGACCCGAACGCGCCCGCCTTTGGATCATACGCGCCAAAAACGACCTCGCCGATACGCGCATTGATGACAGCGCCCGCGCACATCGGGCAGGGTTCAAGCGTCACATAGAGCGTGCATCCGGTAAGGCGCCATCCCCCGATCTTTTTCGCGGCTTTTTTGATGGCAATCAGCTCAGCATGCGCAAGCGGATCGCGCTTTGTTTCCCTTGCGTTACAGGCCCTTGCGATGATTTTGCCGCGCGACACGATCACTGCGCCAACCGGCACCTCATCTTTGTTGAACGCTTTTTTTGCCATGCCAATGGCTGCGTTCATATATTGTTCGTGTTCGTTCATATCTTGATTATATCCTTACGTTATTTAAAACGCGAATATTCAAAAACAGGCTCAACGCTTATATGTTCAATATCAGAAAGACAATGAAAGCGGCGTACACAGCCATCATCGCAATACCCTGAAAACGTTTGAGCTTTCCCTTAAACAGCAACGGCGGAATGATCAATATCAAAAACAGCAGCGCGGCGACCGGCATGTCGATGTAAATGCTTCTCGGCATAACGCGCGACAGCACCGGCAGATAATCCGATCCGATATTCAGTCCGCCGCCTGAAACAAGCGCGCATGTCGCCAGTATCATCGTGATATTGAGTATATTTGCGCCTAAAATATTGCCGATGCCCATTGATATGTGTTTTTTTCTGATCGCCGTAACCGTCGTTACAAACTCGGGCAGCGACGTCCCAAGCGCGATGACCGTTACGCCGATGATACCGTCGGATACACCAAGGCTTGAGGCAATTGCCGTGCCGGTTTTTACGAGCAGATCGGCGCCGATAACAATACCCGTGGCGCCGGCCACAAACTTCAAAATGTTGATGCCCGTCTTTTTTTCATGCGTGTCGATATGTGTTATTTCCTTTTGGCGGGAGAGTATCCCCTTTTTTGCGTGATGCACGTTTAAATATATGAAAATCACCAGCATGCCAAATAGCGGTATGCCCTCCCATGCGCTGATCACTTTGTCGAGGCTTGCCAAAAAAAGTATGACCAGCGATATAAACATAATGGCCGCTTTTTTAAAAAACAGCTCATGTTCGACCGTCGAGGGTTTGACCGTTATGGACAGCGCGAGTATCAGCCCTGTGTTGCATATCACCGATCCTATCGCATTGCCGATGCCCAGCCCGTTCGCGCCGTTTGAGACAGCGATGACCGATACAAAGAATTCGGGGAGCGTCGTCGCGAATGACACGATTGTCGCGCCGATCAGCATCTTTGGAACACCCGTTTTTTCCGCGACCCATACAGCGGCTTCCACGAACCAGTCGCCGCTCTTGACGATGATGATAAACCCCAGAATAAATAGTAGTATTGTCCAGATTGTCATACTGCCCGTCCTTCATATAATAAAAAAACTTTCAATGCAAAACCGCATCAAAAGTCTCGCTATTACCGTACGGCCGGCTGCCATAAAATGCAACGTGATGACGAACCGTACGACCGCCAAATATGGAAGCTACTCCCTTTTAACAAAAAATATTATATCACGCGGCCGCTTAATAAGTCAATTGCAATTAAGGTCGTATATTGGCGCAAATAAAAAGCGGCGCCCTTGGAAATCCTCAGGCGCTGCCATTATGAAAAATATTTGAAGCTTTATTATCAACTAGTCCTTATCCTCTTCCTGGTCTTCTGTCGATTCTTCGTCAGAAGCAGGACTGTTCTCCAGAAAATATTCATACAGGTAACTTGTATCAGTCATTTTCGTCCTCCCTAAATTCTAAAATATCTCCGGGCTGGCAAATAAGCTCATCGCAGATCGCATTCAAAGTTGAAAAGCGTATCGCTTTTGCCTTCCCTGTTTTTAATATAGATAAATTCGCCTTCG
>JAQTSP010000036.1 GCA_028711205.1 Eubacteriales bacterium
TGTGGTTACGATATCTTGGCATGCACCGACGACACGTTGATGATGCGCCCGCCGTGCCCTTGCTTCACCATCTGGATTGCTGCGTATTTGCTTCCCAGGAACACGCTGCGCAGGTCGTTCTTGATTATTTTGTCGAAATCCTCGTCCTTCATGTCCAGCAGCTTGCTCTGATGGATGCTGCCCGCGTTGTTTACCATGATGTCGAGCTTGCCGTACCGCTTCACCGTCTCGTTCACGATCATCTGCATGTTATCCGATTCGCTAACGTCGGCCGAGATGAAAAAACCGTCTGAACCTGTTGCCTTGATCTGTCCCACTGCTTCCGTGCCGCGCTTCTCATTTCTGCCCACGATACAGACTTTTGCACCTTCCTTCGCGAACATCACGGCGATGCCCTTACCGATGCCTGCGTTGCCGCCCGTCACAATCGCCACTTTTCCGCTTAGTTTCATAAAATCATTCCTCCTTTAAATGGTTCTCCAAAAGAAATTTCTGTATTTCGTTCTCGCCAGAGAGCACGCCCATTTCATAGCTGCAGGTGAACACATCATTTGGTTTCAAAATATGGAGCCTTCCACCCTCACGCGCCTTTAGCCGTCCTTCCGGTATGTTGATGCCCGGTTCCAACGTCATGACGTAATCCTGCTCTCCCATCATCTTCCATGTGTTGAACGTGGGCAGTTCCTTCGGGCTGTACTTCACATACGCGCCGAACTGCTGCTCATGGTTTATAAGCGCCACTGCAATTTTGCCATTGTCTTTGGGCATCTCGTGTACGAAACATTCGTAGTGGTAGCCGGACGTAGGCCTGCACATCTGCGAATATTTCAAGTTGCCGTTTTTGGCATCCTCGTTCCATGGCCATATGTTTTTCGCCGGTGAATAGAGGCGTGTATATTCACTCACCACCGGATACCCAAAATTCATGTGGTACATCAGCATGAAGGGCGTATCGTTGAATCCCTCGTTGACCACAATGTCGGTTACCTTAAACTTTTTTTCCCCCATTTTGAACGCAATCTCCCTTGTAAGCAGGAGGTTTTCGTAGTACAGGCAGGATTGCCTTGCGCTTCCTTTAAAAAGAACATTGTAATCGCCGTCTTCCCAGCATTCCTCTATGGAATACCGCTCTGCCGGTATATTGTCTATGCGGTCGTGTATACCGAGCACGGTATCTCCATCTACGCAGGGATCGCCAACCTGCGTCAATCCACAAGCCGTTACAAGCCCGCCGCCGAAGCTCCTCAAGAAACCGATACCGCCGTTTTCGAAATATTGTGGCGCTACAACACCGTTCTTGCACAACCACGTAAGCGATTTCCCGCAAAAGCTCGCAGGCCCTATGTTCATACCTTTATCCAAGAGGACGGCAAAAGAAAAACCGGTGTCGTTGTAGAACTCTACCGTTCTTACACCTTCCTGCCTGCCGCCCCGCAGCGTTACTTCCCGCGCACCCATCACCTGCTGCATGGAGCCTATATGGCGAAGCAGGTCTTCCTTTTTAAGAATGCCCATCTAAAAGTCTCCTTCCGGTTTAAATTTGTTGAAACCGCCTTTTTCATCAAAACAGGCCCGGTATCTTTCACCAAAGACCTGCATGGCAGGATCACTTTGTGCTTCCTTCAACAAGCCTTCTGATATATGGAATTCATCTAAAGACAGCGTGTTTTTGATCCATACCACGCGCAGGCCGTTCTCCCCGCATCCCGTGCAGGTTTTAAAAATGAACTTTACGCAAAATTCGTCTGTCTCCATCACCGCCGGCAGCTTCACGGCTGTAGTCTCTGCCGAAGTGATGGCGTTGGGGTATGTCTGGTCGAAATCAATCGCACGGTAAAACCTCCTTGTTACAGCGTCCGCTAGTCCCATACCATTGGCGTTGCCGTGGGACTTCTCTGTCAGCGAGAATACCCCGATGCGTTCCGCAAAGGGCCTGGATACGCCAAGAGACGCCGAACGCCCGATCACGTTGCTGTCCATTCCCGTACCGCTAATGTCCTTGCCCATCTCCTCGCAGATAATCACGTCCACTTTCTCAAACGGTATTACTGGCATCAGCGATTTCGCCTCTTTTAAAAGCTCCGGTTCTTCTGCTTCAATATCTTCCCCGGGTATAGCCGCAATTTTGTATGTGCCGTGGAACGCGTTTTCTATGATGCCAATACCGAAGGGGATGCTGCAGGTTTCGATGACTTTCTTTCCTATGGCCATTACGTTTTTTGACATATTCGCCATCCCAAGCTTATGGCAGGTGGAAGCCCCATGCTGTTTGCCGAGGCCGATAGCAAGCATTTTCATAAGTCCGCTTTCATAGGTGCCCTTGAAATCCGTATGCGGTTTGATGCGCCCCACCGGGAGGATGTGATCCGCGGTTAATGCAATCTCATCCACGTGCACCGTTATGCCATTACCCGTACAGCCGATCTCCGCGGTCTCCATAGAAGAGAGAACGGGTACGCCCATGTTTTCTTCCGTGATGCCAAACTGTGCAATAATCTCCTTTTGTCCTTCGGCCGTCGCGCCCCCGTGGCTGCCCATAGCCGGTATGATAAAGGGTTTTGCGCCTTTTTCTGTAAGCGCTTCGATCAGTGCTTTTAAAATGACGCAAAAATTGCTGATTTCCCTACTGCCCGCCGTGATACAGACGCTCTCGCCCTTTTTTACTCTATCCAGCGTGCCTTTGCGATTCAGCGCTTCCAGTAAAGTCTTTTTTATATCGCCTACCGTGTCTCTGCTGAAATTGCATCTAACTTTGTAAAAACAAGGCAGCTCTACGCATCGAAGCAGGTTTTCTGTGTTTTTCATTTTCACTCCGTTGAATCATTGATGAATATACGCCGCCATCTGGCCAGTTTCTTTTACAGCTGGGTGTTTATTCAAGCCAGGTACTAGTAATTACCGAACCAGTACTAAAGCGATTGATTTCTTTCATTGAAATTGTATTGCCATTAAACCCCGCGAGCATTGCCCGGCCGCTGCTTGCACCTATATCAATACAAAGGAAGTTTTTCATGGATGCCCCCCGCTATAATAAATACAATGAATATAACATAAATAAATTCTTTTATAAATCTTATTGACTTTTATCGTTTGTATATTATAATAATTTTATGGGCTTGTCAATAAAAATCATTAGATTAATTTATGTTATTAATTATGATTTATAAATGTATTATAATTTTTAACATGCTTTGATTATATTATTAATTGTATATAAGGAGTAAACAATGACGGAACGAGAAGCTTTAGAGACAGTGGTGGAAATTAGTCATAAAATGTATGAACGTCATATGGTAACAACATACGAAGGAAACTTCTCCATAAAAAATCACGACAGAATATATATTACCCCAACTTCCTTTTGCAAGGGAAACCTCACCACCGATAAGATTGTTATACTTGATCTTGAGGGCGCCAGAATAAGCACGGGATTAAAACAATCCTCCGAATATTTACTGCACCTGGATCTCTACCGTTTGCGACCCGATATAACCGCGGTGCTGCATGATCACTCACCTTTTGCAACCGCTTATGCTCTTTGCCGCAAGCCTATACAAACCCGCAGTTATTTTGAACCTATCATATTATTTGATAAAATACCAGTCTGTAACTATGGTATTACGGGCAGCGAAGCCATATTCAAAGACATTGTTAATTATGCAAATGCATCCGACATATTCCTTTTAGCAAATCACGGGCTAGTATCTATACATGCAGATCCTTTTAAAGCGTTCTATCAAGCGGAGGCAGCAGAGGCGATAGCAAAAACTCTTACAATAGCGCATCTTTTAGGTGGCGAACATCCACTGAACCAGTCCGATATAAATGAACTTTATCATTTACGGTCTAAATTAACCGGGCGATCAGAAATCGAGATCTAAATTATACACCTGCACCTGCAGCGTTTTTGTTTTTGGTACGCCCGACTACTTGCGCGGGCAACGTTTAACAATTCCTTAAATATTACTTATATTGCCTTTGAGCTTTGTTAAATTTATCAACAATTATAAGATATTCGCCATATTTTTCATCCCATATATTGGTGCATGCAGGTTCATAAACTGTCAAAGGAAATGACCGCATAGCGCATTGACGCATCTGAGATATACCGGATATCTCACCGCTAGCATTTGCCTGCACAAGAGCATTTCCAAGGGACGCAGAGCTCTTATAACCTGAATATACTATTTTACCAGTACAATCAGCTGTCATTTGACACAAGAGTCTATTCTGTGTCCCTCCGCCTACAATAAAAATCTTCTCGATTTTTTTATCAAGAACTTCTTCAAACTGATTGATGGTTTTGCGATAAGCCATAGCCATGCTTTGGGTAATACACATGATAAACTCCCCTATTGTATAGGGTACGGGCTGTAGGCTCAATCTACAATATTCTGAAATTAGATTGGGCATGTGTTCACCTACAAAGTAATCCGTATTTTCAACATCAATAAAAGATATAAAAGGCTTTGTATTAATGATGAGATTATCAATTGAATCATAATCTACAGCGGTTCCTTCAAGTTCCCATACGATTCTGCATTCCTGCAAAAAATATGTCCCGAGCAAATTTTTAATAATCCTATTATTTCCACCAAAGCATCCCTCATTTGATAAGGTATCCACATAGCGCAGATCAATTACAGGCTTATCAGTTTCAACGCCCAATACTGAATATGTACCAGAACTGATGAAAACATAATCGTTTTTTTCAGAAGGTATCGCTATGGCGGCGGATGCAGTATCATGTTCCGTAATATTTATTACATCTATGCTTTCACATAACAATTCATTTCGAACATGTGAAGATATTTTGCCTAATTTATTGCCGGGCATGACAACGTTTGTAAACATATCGCGATTAAACCCGAAAACATCTATAACCTCATGTAGCCAATCCTTTTTTACAAGATTAAGAAGACTTGAAGTGGAGGCGATTGTATACTCAGTAGCTTTAATGCCAGTCAGAAAATAGTTTAATAAATCTGGTAACATTAATAAAGTCTTTGCCGAATAAAAAACCGGATTATTTTGGAGTTTTAATGAAAGCAGTTGTGAAGGGAGCGTTAATTCAACCAATTCTGATCCGCTAATCTTATAAAACTCATTTTGGGGGAAAATACTATAACACAGTTTGAGCATTCCTTTAGTTCTGGGGTCGGTATAACAGATAGGGTTTGAAAGCAATTCTCCGGTTTCAGACAAGAGGCCATAAACAGTACCGAAAGTATCTATGCCGATAGAAGTAATACCATCAAACATTGTCTTAAACACGATTATGGATTCTTTTATCTTATTAAATATATAATACACATCCCAGTATTCGCTCCCTAACACCTTTACTGAGGAATTATCAAACAGATATACCTCGCGCATATCCATTTTATTGCCATCGAATAGACCTGCCATAATCCTGCCACTACCAACGCTAAGATCTACACACATATACTTTTTTTGCATAAAGACCTCCAAAAAAGTATTTATAAAACGCTTTCATTATGTTATAATACTATAATTAAAGTCATATTTCAACGTATTAATGAGATGGGAAAAAGAATGAGCGAAAATAAATCTAGAAATAGCGAGAAAATCATTAAAGAATCCAATAGAATGGCAATTCTTAATGCTTTACGTATTCTGAACGAGACCACCATTGACGAGGTTAAGCATTTTACCAATCTTAGTATGCCAACTGTACGCAATGTAATTTCAAGGCTAATGGATGAAAATGCGATAGTGCGTTGCGGGCGTTCGGAATCTACCGGTGGCAGATTGGCAAATCTTTTAAGAATTAACGGTAAATATAAATATTCTATAGGGGTATATTTTGATTCTACACGTATCAACGTTATTTTAGCAAATCTCAATAATGATAAGGTATATAGTTGTAAGGGTACCTGTTATCCAAATGATGATATTAATACTATAAAGAAAAAACTTTTTTCTTTATTAGACGAGGCGCTTATAAACAGCAACATCATAAAAGACCAGATTTTGAAAATCTGCATAGGCATTCCCGGCTTTATTGACAGAACCAGTGGTACAATTCTTGCTATGTCGCATAACCGTAGCTGGCGTAATGTAAATATATGTGATATTATTTCTAAGAAATACGGTATTGAAACTGTGCTTATTAACAACATCCATATGTGCGGGTATGCCGAAAAGCTTGCGAGTTTTAAGAACACAACGGAAAGCTTTATATATGTAAATTGTAGCGAACAGATACAGGCAGCTCTATGTTTTGAAGGTGAAATATTTTTTGGCGATAATGGAAACTCAGGAATAATAGACGTTCATACATATATGCTGGAAAATGAAAATACACTCATTAGCGGCTATTGGGAAAAAACCCTTGGAAGCGTTATATCCAAAACTATTTTTATTAAAGAACTTAATATTGATATGTCCGCAGTCGATACTAAGTATTCGCTGCTGATGCGTTCCGCCGATTTCCTGGCAAGCAAGCTACTTCAAGTTGTTATGTTTTCAGATGTTTACAACATTGTACTGGGTGGACCCTATGATAAATCCTGCATATTATTAGCTCCGTTTGTACACAACGCTATACAAAATAGGCTTCCTTCATTTTTGTCGAATTCAATTACGGTGAAAGCTTCTGCGATTGATTATGATGATGAGGCGTTAGGAGGATGCGCATATATAACTAATTTGTTTTTTAATTGCCAATGATTCTGATCCTCGGAGTGAATTAAACAACAATGGAGGTTTTTTAATAGCAAAGAGGACATCCGCAAAATACTCATTATAGCAAAAGCCCTCCATTGTTGGGGTTGAGAGTTGGGAAAATATCCGTCCCCAATCATGACGTCTGCCTGTCCATTTTTTTGTGTCTACTGTAGCCAGATATAGCATCTTGAATAGGCTATCGTCAGTCGGAAATACGCCCTTATTTTTCGTCACTTTTCTGAGTTGACGGTTAGACCCCTCGATGGCGTTAGCAGTGTAAATCAGCTTTCTGACCTCTTCAGGGTACTTGAAAAAGGTGGGTAATTCAGCCCAGTTTTTACGCCAGGGCAGCACGATTTTCGGATATTTTTTGCCCCAGACCACATCGAATTGCTCCAGCTCGGAAAGCGCAGTTTCCTCGCTTGGTGCAGTATATACTCTTTTCAAATCGAGCATGAGCGGCTTAATGTCTTTGTATTAGCAAAACATGTGCTGTTGCGGATTTGATGAATCACACACTTTTGTATCTCTGTGTTAGGAAATACTGCGCTGATCGCCTCTGAAAAGCCACTCAGGCCATCGACACAGGCAATAAGTCCTTCGCTATGGGCAGTATTTTGTCGTAATCCGGCTGATTGTACTGTCTGAGATATCCACACCGTACAAGTCTTGTATGTGCGCTGCCATATCGCCTGTGGTCATCCCTTTGGCGTACATGAATAGAATTTTCCATTTAATCTTATCCGTGAGCATTTTTTAGTGTTTGCCGACCAGCTTGGGTTCAAACTCGTCCTGTCTATCTCGTGGTATTTTAACGTCTACGTCACCATAGCTTTGAAACAGATAAGAATATTGCCCCATTCGACAGAATAATTATATCAGATTGTGCAATAAACGATGATCCCTATAACCAGGCCATAAATAAAGATAACTAATCTTCGTCATCCTCGTAATACAGCCGCTCAAACTCTTCCCAGACCCGGTCCAACTGCGCTTCATCCGGGATGGGGCCATAGCAGTCGTTCCCATCCTCGTCCTCCGTGATTTCGAGCAATATCACTTCGCCGTTCTTCACACCGTCCACCTCCGATTCGGGCGTCAGCGCCACGTAAAAGCTGTCCTCAAAATCAAAAGTCATGATGTGAAAGAATTTCACATCGCGTCCCTGCTCGTCCTTCAATACAACAACACTGTCATCGCTCATCAATTCATTCTCCCGCCTGTTACGGCTTATATTATTATTGGCTTGTTCCCGGCCGGTTTATACATATGACTTTGCGGCCGCGCTAAACCTTGCGGGTATCAAGATACGCCTGCAGTATATACACGGCGGCCAGCTTGTCGATGACCTGCCTGCGCTTTTTTCTTGACACATCCGCTTCAAGCAGCGTCCGCTCCGCGCTGACCGTGGTCAGCCGCTCGTCCTGAAACTTGACGTCTAAGCCAAGCGCTTCGACCTCGCGCATAAACGCCCTCGCCTTTTCAGCAGCGGGGCCCTCACTGCCGTTCATGTTCAGCGGCAGGCCGGCTACCACCGTCTTTGCGCCAAGCTCTTTGGCCTTGCCCGCAATGTATGCCGCGTCGCCCTGACCGGTCCGCGTATACGTCTCGATGCCCTGCGCGGTCATCCCCAGGAGGTCGGAGGCCGCGATGCCGATACGTTTTTCTCCGATATCAATGCCCATTACTCTTATCATATACATATTCATATCACCTTTATCGCAAAATTCGGGCACGCGGCGCCACAATAGCCGCAAAACACGCACCGCTGCTGATCGATCTCTATGCTGCCGTTTTTAAGCCTCAGCGCACCGCTTTGGCACGCTTTGACACAGCAACCGCAGCCCGTGCACCAGTCGTGTATCATCAGCTCTCTTTTTGTCCCGGCGCTGCCAAACGCGACGTCCCGCCGCCCTGAAAAAAACGCGCAGTTGTCGGCTATCTCCCGCAGGCTCTGCATGCCGACCGCGACCGTGTGCACATACGGGCTGTCCGCGGCATAGGCAAAAGCCTCTTTGGGGTCGCCGCAAAGGTGCCCGCCGCCAAGCGGTTTCATCGCGAAAATACCTTTGCCCGCTTCATACGCGCGCTTTACGGCATGCTCCATATCCTCTGCACTGCCGTCGGCCACGCCAAGGCCGCGTTTGTTGAATATCGAATGGATCACGTCAATACCGCCGTGCTTTGCCGCCGCCAGCACGCATGCGGTAAAATGCGTCGATACGCCAAAGGCGCGTATCACGCCTTCCTGTTTCTTTTTTAAGAAATATTCTATCGCCCCGCTGTGCCCTCTCAGCGTATGTTCGCTCTCCTGCTCGTGCAGCATGAATATATCGATATAATCCCTGCCGAGGCCCAAAAGCGCCTTGTCAAGGCTTTGCCTGGCCGTGTGTTCATCATATGCGTAAGACTTCGTGGAGATGACCACATCGGGCGTGCCGGCAAACGCCTGCTTCAAATGCGGATATGTGCCGTATAATTCAGCGGTATCAAAAAAAGTCACGCCCATATCATAAGCTGACTTTAATAACGCGGCGCCCTTTTTTGTATCAAAGTTCCTCTGAAGCGGGCTGATGGTCAATGTGCCGAAACATAGCCTTGATACACTGATACCGGTACTCCCAAGTTTTGTGGTCTCCAATCAATCGTCTGCCTTCATAATATTCTCTATATAGACCTTCACAAACTCTTCTAACAGCTCGTCCCTCTCAACGCGTTTCACAAGAGAGCGGGCGTTTTTATAGCTTGTGATATACGTAGGGTCGCCGGAGATGATATATCCGACAAGCTGATTGACAGGATCGTACCCTTTATCTTTTAGCGCATCGCAAACAAGCCATATGACTTCTCTTGCCGGATTGTCAAGCTCTTTCTCCAGAGAAAATTTCATGGTCTCGTCAAATTTTGCCACTCAAACACCCCCTTGATATTATTTATTATATACCACGGACAGGTACAATTCAAACGAATTGCACAAATATTTATTTAATTTATGGTAAATTTGTAACGATTTTATCACGCAATCATTAAGAATCTTTGTAAGGATTTTTTCTATCGTCTCAGATACTCGAAACCCGAAGTAAGCCGGCAAAAACGCCGGCTTATCTTAGGGTTAACTGCCTGATTCCATCTTATCCATGTGGGCATTGATCACCTTTCTGCCCTTTTTGATAGCCTGCTGTATCTTCGGCTGAAAATACGGCATCGCTATCATCGCGGCAGCCGCGCCGATCATACTGCCGGCGATCATGCCAAACACCAAATTCCCTCTCATAAAAACACTCCTTTCAAGCAGTTCGCTACAGTTATTTTGCTCAAAAGTCAATCCGAAAACACAAGTATATCTATCTATTTATGGAACAAAAATCCTATTTTCTTGATTTGTAATCGTTGATCGCCGCTTTAAGCGCGTCTTCCGCCATCAGCGAACAGTGTATCTTCTTCTCAGGCAGGCCGCCAAGCTCTTTGATGATATCGCTTTTTGTCATCGCTTCGGCCTCCTCGATCGTTCTGCCCTTGGCCATGTCTGTCGCGATGCTCGAAGACGCGATCGCCGCACAGCAGCCGTACGTCTTATATTTGATATCGGTGATAATGTTGTCATCCACCCTTAAATACATTTTCATCGTGTCACCGCACTCACTGCTGCCGACCTCGGCGTAGCCGTCCGGATTTTCCATCTCTCCGACGTTATGCGGGTTTTTAAAATGCTCCAATACCTTGTCGTTATACATATTTTTTGTCTCCTTTATATTGTGCAAAAAGCGGTGATATCTCTCTTAATCTTTCCGCCACATTCTTTGTTTTTTCGATAACCGTATCAATATCCTGCGCCGTGTTGCCTCGCCCGACCGTAAAGCGTATCGCCGCTCTTGCGTCAACGGTGCTCAGGCCCATCGCCAGCAGCACATAGGACGGGCTTGTCGAGCCGGATGTGCACGCCGAACCGGTCGATACCGCGATACCCTCAAGGTCAAGATGGATCATCAGCGCCTCGCCCTCGATGCCGCGGAATGTGATGTTGACGTTGCCCGGCAGCCGGCTCGTCTCGTGGCCGTTCAGTTTGGTCATCGGCAGCGCCAGAAGGCCATCCCGAAGCCGCTTGGCAAGCACCGCCTCATGCGCGTTGTTTTGTTCCCTCTCCGCCGCCGCCAGTTCTATCGCCGCACCAAGCCCGACGATCCCCGGGGTATTGAGCGTGCTTGCGCGCATGTCCTTTTCCTGCGCGCCGCCGTGCATGAACTTCGCAATGCCTGTCCCGTGTCTGATATACAGCGCGCCGGCGCCCTTCGGGCCGTAAAATTTGTGTGCGCTCAGCGAGAGCATATCGATGCCCAGCGCGTCCACATCGATGGGCACATGGCCGATGGCCTGTACGGCGTCCGTGTGAAACAGCACGCCGCGCGCACGCGCAATTTGCCCGATCTCGCGTATCGGCATCAGCGTGCCAACCTCGTTGTTCGCAAACATGATGCTGACAAGTACCGTATCGTCGCGTATCGCGCCGGCCACGCTGTCCGCGCTGATCAGCCCCGAGCCGTCGGCGGGCAGATACGTCACGTCAAATCCGCGCGTCTCCAGATATTTGCATGTGTCGAGTACGGCGTGATGCTCGACGGCGGACGTGACGATATGACCCTTTTTCGCAGCCTCCGCCGCGCCCTTTATCGCCCAGTTGTCGCTCTCTGTGCCGCCCGACGTAAAATAGACCTCGTCCCGTTTCGCGCCGATCGCGTCTGCAACCTGCTGCCTCGCGATACCCACACCGCGTTCCGCCTCCTGGCCGTATCCATGCGCGCTCGAGGCGTTTCCGAAAACATCTTTAAAATAAGGGAGCATCGCTTCAAGCACCCGCTCGTCCGTATATGTCGTCGCTGCATGATCCAAATAGATACCCATATCAATACCCTAACATTTCACGTTTTTTGCCTGCGGCCGGTCGGCGATCAGCCTGTGAAAATCGTCCACCATATCCTGGAGCGTGATCGCGTTGACCACGCCGGTAAAACCGTCGTAGATGCGCTGCCAGATAATATGCGTCGTACAGAGCCCGGCCTTCGCGCAGCCCGCCGCATCGTCACCCACGCAATCCGCCGGCACAAGCTCGCCTTCAAGCGCCGTTAAAACCTGTCCGACCGATATGCCGCCCGGCGTTTCCGCCAGCGTATATCCGCCGCCCGCGCCCCGCGTGCTTCTGACAAGCCCCGCACCTTTGAGCTTCGAGAATATCTGCTCGAGATACTGTTCGCTCAAATTTTGCATCGCCGCGATCTGTTTGATGGAAAGCGGGTCTTGCCCGTATGCTTTTGCAAGCTCGAACATCGCCCGAAGCCCGTACCGCCCCTTTGTCGATATGATCAACGCGTCCAACTCCTATTCCACACCCCAAGAAGCTTGCGGCTTTTCGGGAACCCGTAATAACGACCGCCCGGAATAAATCCGAGTCTTTTTGTCAGGATTATGATAATATATCATAGTAATTTTGTCAAGATTATTTTGTGCAAAATAAGATGTTTAATCCACAGAAAAACACACCGTGGGGCGTCCGGTGTGTCTCATCAAATTCTTCGTCATTTTTCTATACGCTATTCGATATCGATGTGTTTTGACTCGAGGGCCTTCTCCTTCCGCGGCACGGTCACTTTTAGCACGCCGTCCTCAAGCTTTGCGCGGACACCATCTTTTTTTATGTCGCCAAGGTAAATGCTGCGGCTCATCGAGGCGTAGCGTCTTTCCCTGTGGATATAGTTCTTGTCTTTCTCGTCGATGTTTTCTTCCCTTATTATCGCGATATTTAAGCTGCCTTCGTTTAATTCGAGCGTAACCTCATCTTTGTTGACGCCAGGCAATTCCGCCTCGATCAGGTATTCGTTGGCCGTCTCCTGCACATCCACTTTAAAAGTGTCTCTTATAAGGCTTCTTCCCGGGACCCATGTATCGCTGAAAAAATCATCGAGCATATTGTAGAAATCCTCAAAACCGGCGGCTGCAGCACCTCTGTTCCGGCGGTTGAACGGTACCAGATTTGCCATGTCCATCAACTCCTTTTCAATCAGATTTTTGTTATCACTCTCGCCCCGCAAGTGCTAATCCTAAATTATTATATACCACTTTGAGTTTTTTAGTGTTAACCGCATGGCACAATATTTTTACAATTTTTCATGCCGCATATCCCCGGTTCAGACGATCTTGCTGATCTCCGTCTTCAGTTGTTTGATGATCCGTTTCTCAAGCCGGGATATATACGACTGCGATATCCCAAGATGGTCCGCGACCTGTTTTTGCGTCTTCTCCTGCTGCCCGTTGAGGCCAAATCGCATCTCCATGATCATCTTTTCGCGTTCGCAGAGCTTGGCGATACATTCCTTCATCAGGTCTTTTTCCACGCTGCCTTCAATCTCGGTATACACGATATCCGGCTCAGTCCCCAAAATATCGGACAAAAGCAGCTCGTTGCCGTCCCAGTCGACGTTCAATGGTTCGTCAAAAGACACCTCGTATTTGATTTTGGCGTTGCGCCTTAGGTACATCAGTATCTCGTTCTCGATGCACCGCGACGCGTATGTCGCGAGTTTGATGTTCTTCTCGACATCGAATGTGTTGACCGCCTTAATGAGCCCGATGGCGCCGATCGACACAAGGTCTTCGATGCCGATGCCGGTGTTCTCAAACTTGCGCGCGATGTACACCACCAGCCTCAGGTTGCGTTCGATCAGCACGCGCCGCACCGACTTGTCCCCTTCCCGAAGAAGCCGCAGCAGCGCCGTCTCCTCCTGCTGTGTCAGCGGCGGCGGAAGCGCCTCGCTGCCGCCGATATAGTCGGCGTTTGCCGCGATCCCAAGCCGTATCAGCACCCATGCCACGATCCTTCGGGCCAGTAGATTTTTCATGTTGTGCTCCTTTCTTCAGTTCATCCATAATGATGTTACCGACAATCGCGCCGCAGCCTTCGGCAAGCGTGCCCTTCGCGATGCATACGACGGCCCGTGTGCCCGCCGCCGCACCCGAGAGCGCCACTTTGTCGATCTCCATGCCGTAAAAAACGCTCTGCCCCGAAGCGGTGGTGCACGGTATGATGCGCAGGCGGTCGGTCCGGGCCTCGCCACGGCAAAGCATCAGGTCGGCCGTTTCTTTATCAAAAAGCGCATGCGCCGCAGCCTCTGTGATAAACACCACGCCAAGCCCGCTCAGCGGTTCGCACAGCATATTGCCCGTATCGATATACGCCCTGACGTACGTTTGACGCTCTCCCCAAGTAAGCGTCAGATCGGCCGTCAGGCTCTCCCGAAGCAGCGTACGCTTGTGTATCCTTGCGATAAAACATATCAGTACCGCGCCCGCGCCTATCCCAAAAAGCATGGCCCGAAGCAGCAACGGAACGACGAGCGCGC
>JAQTSP010000037.1 GCA_028711205.1 Eubacteriales bacterium
GTTATCGGCGCCTTCCACGTTTTCACGGACGGTTTGACACCTTTGACAAGTATGGGCTTTCGAAACACCGTGCCGTCAAGTATCTCGCGGATCGTACCGTTTGGGCTTTTCCACATCTTCTTCAAATCATATTCTTCGACGCGCTGTGCGTTTGGCGTGATCGTTGCGCACTTAACACCAACGCCGTATTTTTTTATGGCTTTTGCCGCTTCCACGGTGACGCTGTCGTCCGTCAGGTTTCTCTCCGTCAGCGCAAGGTCGTAATATTCTGTATTCAGATCAATATACGGCTCTAACAGATAGTCTTTGACCATCTTCCATATGATCCGTGTCATCTCGTCACCGTCAATCTCGACCAGCGGAACGGGCATCTTAATCTTTGTCATCCGAATCTCCTTAAAATATATAAATTATATTATTTACTATATTACTGTTATCAATTATAAATTAACACATGCGTTACATTCTAAAGCAAAGGCCTTAAAAAAACAAGCCAATATTTGCATTATACCATAAATACATACAATATATGCGGATGTTTATAACAGCACAAAGCCGCTCCCTTGCGGGAACGGCCGGTTTTACAGTACCTGTTTTAAGCCTCTTCCGCTTCCTTCTTTGCCTGCTCTATCACTTTTTCGGCAATGTTGCCCGGCAATTCTTCATATCTGTCAAAAGTCATCCTAAACGAACCTCTCGACTGTGACATGGACCTGAGATCCGTCGCATACTTGAAGACCTCGGACAGCGGAACTTCCGCAACGACTTCCTGGTGCCCGTCAACAGGGTTCATACCGAGTATCCTTCCGCGGCGCCTGTTGATGTCTCCTATGATATCTCCCATATATTCATCAGGGATATTGACGACAAGCTTGTATATGGGTTCGAGCATGACCGGATTTGCTTCCGCGCATCCTTTTTTATACGCGAGGCTTGCGGCCACCTTGAACGCCATTTCGGACGAGTCCACAGGATGGTATGAACCGTCGTACAGTGTCGCTCTTATATTGACCATCGGGAACCCCGCTAAAACGCCTTTTGGCATGCTTTCTCTAAGTCCCTTTTCGACAGCGGGTATATATTGCCGCGGTACAACGCCGCCAACGATCTTGTCAACAAACTCAAATTCCGTTTCCGCACCGAACAGCGGCTCGAACTCGATCCATACATCGCCGAACTGGCCATGGCCGCCAGACTGTTTTTTATGCCTTCCCTGCGCCTGTACCTTTTTCTTTATCGTTTCCCTGTAGGGAACTTTGGGATCAGAAAGCTGTGCTTCAACGCCAAATTTGTTTTGGAGCTTTTTGCATATAACTTCAAGATGCAGCTCTCCAAGGCCGCTGACCAGCGTATCCGTCGTCTCAGACTGTTTCTCGACCCTGAAAGTCGGGTCTTCTTCTTCCAGCCTGTGCAGCCCTGCAAAAACTTTCTCTTCATCTCCCTGCTTTTTAGCGGATACGGCAAGAGAGATGCACGGCTCCGGGAAAACGACGTCCGGGAAAACGGCGGTGATCGTCTCTGCGCAAAGCGTTCCACCTGTATCGGTATGCTGAAGCTTTGCAAGCGCGCCGATATCGCCGGCTGCGAGCTTTTCGGTGTTCATCTGTTTTTTACCGCACATCACATATATCTGCCCGAATTTCTCATTTTTTGACGTATTACCGTTTTTAATGGTCTGCCCAAGCTCAAGCTCGCCGCCAAGTATTTTGAATACGGAGAGCTTGCCGACAAACGGGTCGGCCACCGTCTTATATACCTGTGCCGCAAACGGCTGTTTGACATCTGCTTGATATTTGATTTCTTCACCTTTTTGATTCTTCGCATTGATATTGATTGCGGCATCAGGAGATGGCATAAACGTGACAAGGTTGTCAAGAAGAAGCGAAATACCAAGATTCGGCGCGGCCGCACCGATGAACACGGGCACGACGTCACCTTCAAGTATGCCCTCTTTGAGTCCCTTCATAATATCCTCTTTTGTCAGCTCCTGGCCCTCGAAGTATTTTTCCATCAGTGCTTCATCATTTTCTGCTGCGTTTTCTATGATCGCCTCTCTCATCGAAGAGACCTTATCTTTCATATCTGACGGTATGTCGACCCCTTTGACTTTCTTACCGTCAAACTCATACGCCTTCATATCAATAATGTCAACAATGCCTTTAAACTGGAGCCCTTGGCCGATCGGAAGCTGCAATACCGTAATGCGCGTACTGTATTTTTCTTTCAGGCTGTCAACCGCCCTGTCAAAATCCACGTTCTCCTTGTCCATTTGATTGATAAAGAACGCCCTTGCCATACCCGCCCTGTCACATGCGTCCCACGCTTTCTCTGCGCCGACTGTGAGACCGTTTAAACCATTTATCAGTATAAGCGCGCTGTCGGCAAGATAATATCCCGACGTCGTGTCGCCAATAAAATCAAAATATCCCGGCGTATCAATGATATTGATCTTAGCGCCCTGCCATTCCACAGGAGCAACCGCCGAACTGATTGAGATATGCCGTTTCATCTCTTCGGGATCAAAATCCATGACTGTGTTTCCGTCTTCAGTCTTGCCTTGTCTGTCAATAGCGCCACTTAAAAAAAGCATTGCCTCCGTAAGCGTTGTCTTTCCTTCCCCGCCATGGCCTACAAAAGTAATGTTTCTAATGTCGCCCGTCTTGTAATATTTCATACTTCTCCTCCAACGTTGCAATCAGTATTTTTATACGAAATATACTGATTTTTATTAATTAATTTTATTCTATCAGAAAGACTGTGAAAAATAAATAACATTTTTAAGTTTGGTATGGAAATCAAAACGAATCTGTGTAATAATAGCATAATACACAAGTAAAATAAGGAGTACAATTTAATGAGTATAATTAAGGAAAAACTAACTGACAAGCAGTTAAGAATAATTCAGGTCATTGCCGGCATATTATGCGCCGCCGCGCTGATAGTGTCAATATATATCGTGCCGCTTATTACGTCATCGGAAAAGAACAGCATTTTCTCTTATCTTTTCCTTGTTGTCTTTTTGATCATCATGATCGGCCGCAGAAAGATCGAAGCTAAATACCGGCTGAGGCTTAACCTTTTTGGCCTCGTTCTGATCGACGGCCTCGTCGTCGGCATATTGATTTATGCGCTGCTGGCTTTTGGCGAGATTGACCTGGACGAAAATATTAAGATATTGATCGTCGTCGGGGTTGTTATTGCGCTTTTGATACTGGGCGTTTATCTGCCGGCAAGAAGGTACCTTAAACGCAAGGAAAGCGGCAAACTTATACCAATCAGGCTCCCCGAACCGGCTGAAGAACCCGAACATAAAGAAGAAGACACATTAAAAGACCAGGATCCGATGACAATAGAACAGCAGATTGCCGCAATGACAAAAGAACTTGATAATAATGACGGGGATGATAAATAATCAGGGCATTTCGTTATAGACAAACAATATTTTCCCGGTAAATAAAAAGCCTAAAGCTTAAACTTCAGTTGGTTTAACGTCTTTTGGCTTTTTTATATCCTTTATTTTATAAACGTGAATTCCACGATGCAGCCTGTATAAAGTTCGCCTTCATATGGCATATCGGCAACAATCGTTTCAAATTCTGATAAAACCGCGTCGTCTATAACAAACGACACAACGCTGGTATCCTCTGTCTCGATGTATTCGGCCGCGATGCCGTTATCTTCAATAAATGAATCGAGTGTTTTCCGGAAACCATCTGACTGCTCTGGCGGAACGGTGAACCGGCACGCGGCGTATGACCCCGACTGCAGCGAATCCCCTGACTCAGCGCTTTCCTCGACCGATTCCTCAGCCATTCCAAGCGCCACATCATCGCTTGCGGCCTCGTCCATGCATGCTTCTTCTTCCGTATCCGACTCTGCCTTGACCGACTCGTCTTCAGCTGAAAAAGCGATGGCCTGTTCTTCCGTTGCTTCAAACGCTGAATTAGTATCTGCGTTCCTCCCTGCCGACAAAAAGCCGGATGTTAAAATAACGCCCAGCACCACGGCCGCTGCGACGCCGGCCGACGCATACACAAATACCGGAAACTCCCGCTTTTTTGCTTTTTTTATCGCGCCAAGCGCAAGCCCTTCTGGCGGCTGAACCTCGCCAAGACCGGACAATGCTTTTTTTATTGCGGCAGCGTCTTCAAGCTCTTTTCTGCACCGGGCGCATGTTTGAACATGCAAAAACAGCCGTTCTTTTTCGGCATTATCAAGCATATCGTCGAGATACAATTGAATATTTTCTTTTGCCGTTTGACAATCCATGTCCGGTGCACATCCTCATCATACTTTTCATTGTTATGACGCATGAATAAACTAAAAAGTTCCGTCAATCGTACTTTTTGAAAATTATATTACAAAAAGTATGACGGCACAACAAAAAAGTTTGTGAATAAACATGATTTGATTGATTGATTGCCGGTGTGACGGATACTATCATACGGCGGTTTTATCGAGCCGTCCTGTCAATCCGCATATTTTATGCATCAGCCCTGAGCTTTGGAACGATCAGCGGCATGCGGTCATGGAGCTCTTTCATGTGTTCGTTCGCAGGCGCTGTGATGATCACGAAATGATTTTTCTTTTCTGCGCTCCCAAAGAACGAATTATAGAGACCCGCGAGATAAAAAAAATCCTCGCCCGCCGGTTTGATCATAAACTTTTGCTTTTTACCGTTGTGCGCCGCCCATTCAAAAAACCCCGTGCAGGCAAAGAGGCATTTTTTATCAAACATGCTTCTTTGAAACAGGGGCTTCCCCAGCACCGTTTCGATCCGCGCGTTGATGATAAGCCTTTTATTGTACGGATATCCCCACGACATCACACTGGCGCGGCTCCCCTCTTTTGTCTGCGCGATGACCGCCGCGTTCTCGGACGGAAAAACCTCCCCGACTTTTACTTCCCCGCGGCGTCGCTCCCAAGGTTGTCGGCAATATCCTCCAGTATTTTTCTTGCTTCGTATATCTCCGCGATATCATCAAAAGCGTACCGGCCGCACATTTCAATCTTCTTATTATTTATGAGAAAACCATCGCTTCTTCTAGCCGCACTTCGAATATCCACATGACCGGCATACGACACAGCCGCCCTCATGCTCAAGCTGTGATGCACAATCAGGGCACTTGCCGCCGGCAATACCGGCCGGCGCATCGTCGATGTCACAGTCTGTACTGCGCAGCGCGACGACACGCTCCAAAACGCGTCCGATCGCGTCCGGGCAGGACAGCACCTTGAGGCCTTTTTGCTTGATCGTCGAATGGCACCGTATGCCGCGGAGCTGCTCGATGACGCTTTGCACGTCGATGCCGGAACGCAGCGCCGTCGACACAAGGCGGCTGGTCGCCTCCGATTGCGCCGGACATCCGCCCGCACGCCCCACGTTCGTAAACACCTCGCAAATGCCGTTGTCGTCATAATTGACGGTCACATAAAGGTTGCCGCACCCGATCCGGATCTTCTGCGTGATCCCCTGTGTGACCTCGGGCCGGTCTCTCGGCACGCGTTTTTCATCATCATCTGTCTCTTTTTCTGTTTTACCGACGCTGAGCACCTGGCCCGCGCGGCTGCCGTCCCTATAGATCGTAACGCCTTTCAGGCCAAGGCGATAGGCCAGGTCGTACGCGGCGCGCACATCGTTTTTGCCGGCGCTTGACGGAAAATTGACGGTCTTTGACACGGCGTTGTCCGTCGACTCCTGAAACGCGCTCTGCATTCTGATATGGAACTCTGGCGCGATATCATGCGCGGTCACAAACACGTTCTGTATGTCGTTCGGTACATTCTCCACTCCGTGCAGCGACCCTTTCTCCGCAATCTCACGCATCAGCGCCTGGCTGTAAAATCCTTTTTCTTTCGCGGTTTTCTCAAAATACGGATGGACCTCGATCAGCTTGTCGTCGTCCATCACGTTTCTGACGTAGGATATCGCGAATACGGGCTCTATACCGCTCGAAACACCGGCTATAATTGAAATCGTGCCTGTGGGCGCGATCGTGGTAACGGTGGCGTTCCGCATATGCAGGGCGCCCTGCTCCTTGTACACACTTTGGTCAAACAGCGGAAAGCTGCCGCGGACAGCGCCAAGGTCACGGGACGCCTGCCGCGCCTTTTGCTGTATAAACGCCATCAGTGCGCGCGCGGTCTTTATGCCTTCTTCAGTGTTGTACGGTATGCCAAGCTGGTACAGCATGTCAGAAAAGCCCATCACGCCAAGCCCGATCTTGCGCATGCTTTTTGTCGTCTTTTCGATGATCTCGAGGGGGTATTTGTTGATGTCGATGACGTTGTCTAATAAATGTACCGCTGTTTCAACCGTTTTGCCGAGCGCAGCGTAATCGATCGATCCGTCTCTGATAAAGGCGTTCAGATTGATCGACCCCAGGTTGCAGCTTTCATACGGCAGCAGCGGCTGTTCTCCGCACGGGTTCGTGCTTTCGATCTCTCCGGCCGAAGGTACCGGGTTATCTTTGTTGATTCGGTCAAGGAACACGATGCCGGGCTCTCCGTTCTGCCAGGCCATGTCTATGATCGTGTCATAAACGTCTCCTGCGCTCAGGCTGTCCGTGATTTCACCGGTCGACGGGTCGATCAGGTCATAATCCTTACCCGCAAGCATGGCCTGCATGAATGCCTCCGTCAGGCCGACGCTGAGGTTGAAGTTGTTAAGCTGCCCCGGGTCGCTCTTGCACGTGATAAAATCCATGATATCCGGATGGTCGACGCGCAGTATGCCCATGTTCGCGCCGCGGCGCGTGCCGCCCTGTTTGACCGCCTCGGTCGACGCGTTGAATACTTTCATAAAGCTGATGGGGCCGCTGGCGACGCCGCCCGTCGAGTTGACGCTTGCGCCGTCAGGACGTATGCGTGAAAAAGAAAATCCCGTACCGCCACCGCTTTTGTGTATCATCGCGGCGTTTTTCAGCGAATCGAAAATATCTTCCATGCTGTCTTCAATAGGCAGCACAAAACACGCAGAAAGCTGCCCCAGCTCGCGCCCCGCGTTCATCAGCGTCGGAGAATTCGGAAGGAACAGAAGGTTTGACATCATGTCATAAAAAGCCTGTTCCGTTTTTTTGACATCGCCGCCGTATCTTTCGTCCGCCGACGCGATTGTGCGCGCGACGCGACGCAGCATATCCTCCGGCCGCTCACATATGCCTTTATCGTCTTTTTTCAGATATCGCCGCTCAAGGACGACTCTTGCGTTGTCTGTGATAATCATAATATCCCCCTTGTACCCATCATAATGTGGTAGATATATATACTAGCACAATATATAGAGGTAATCAAGGCTGATTAAAATTTAAACATCAAAATCGTCAAATAATTTTAAGAATGTGCCTACATCTGTAGCCTGTCCCGACGTGTGATACTCTATGCGTCCCGCATTCGTTTGATGGCAACGCATATCGAGCGAATCCAGCATGTCCCGCAGATGCTTTACCGTGCCGTGCCGGCCGTCAAACACCTTGCAGTCAGTATGGTATGCCTTGTCGATATAGCTCTTTATCTCGTTTTCTACAAACGAGTAATGCGTACATCCGATAACAACCGAGTCGATCTGCGTGTCTTTGACGAACGTCAGTTTTCTTTCAAGATACCCGTGAACCGTTATTTCGTCCGTTTGACCGTTCTCGATCAGCTCGACAAGCCCGCCGCAGCCAATATTGATGACCCTGTTGCCGGCGCCAAGCCTCTCAAGCAGGCCAAGATACCGCGCCTGCGTGACCGTCGCCGGCGTCGCAAGCACGATAACCCTGCCGCCCTTTGCCGCCTCCAGCGCCGGCTTGACCGCCGGTTCCATGCTGATGACGGGTATGTTATATTTCTCGCGCATCATCAGCACCGCAGCGCTCGTGGCGGTGTTGCATGCCATGACGATCGCTTTGACGCCTTTGCCGAAAAGAAAACGCCCCGCCGCGAGCGACAGTTCTTTGATCTCCTGCTCCGTCTTCTCCCCGTACGGCGCGTTTTTACTGTCTCCGTAATAGATGTAATTTTCACAGGGCATCAATTGATACGCCGTTTTCAGTACGCTGATACCGCCAACGCCGGAATCAAAAAAGCCAATCGGTTTGCAACAATCAGACATCGTAGCTCCAAAAGAAATGATGTCTTATTATACATGACCGGCCGGACTTCTTCAATACCTTTCGGCTACTTCACGTCGAGTACACGGCTTAACGCCAGCGCGATATATTTGGCCGTGTTGAGCGCCTGCTCCAGAGAGTTTGCGTTGTGACCTACCTCTATCAGCAGGCACATGTCCGACACGTGCTGGTTATAGCGCCCCGTTTTGACGCGTATCGGGCGTGTAAAGCCTTCCTGTATACTCTCGAGTTCGTTGGTGAGCGCAAGCGCAAGCTTGTAGTTCGACTCGTAGTTGGGTTTCTCGTCAAATCCTTCGCCTGTCTTACCTTCGCCTGTTCCCACAACAAACATGACGCGCGCGCATTCCTCGCCGTTGACCGTCACATAATCTTTCTGCCCTTCCTCCACATTGCCGTACGCGTCTCTGTGCACATCGATATAGACGCTGATCGTCTGATACCGGGCGGCATAGCTTAGCATCGTCTCGAGCGACCGCGAATACGACGTGCTGAGCTTGGGCGGCTCATGGTTCGTCGTGTCGTGCAGCACCGTATACCCGTATTCCTCAAGCTCTTTTTTCAGCGCCTCGCCCACGGCCACGACCGACTGGTTTTCGTCTGCTGTGCGCCACGACCCCGTCTCGACATACTCCTCGCCTTCTATCTGCCGGTAGGCCTCCTGTGTATGCGTATGGTATATCAGTATCTGGGGGCCCTCCGCGCCGACGAAAAACTCTTTTGGCGTATCGGTTGTAAACTCCAGAATCTCAAGCTTTATATCCTCGGGAAGCACATCAAAATAGATTTCCGTGTCTCCGACATTTTCCTCTATATACACCTCTTCCAGGTCAACGCCGTATATGACAGGCATCTCCTGTGACAGTATCAGCTTTGGATCGACGAGGCTGCTCTCAAATATACTCTCTCCTTCGTCTCCCGACGCGTCAATCAGCGGATCGACCGTGTTAAAGACGATGATATCTGATCCCGAAGCTGTCTCACCGGCGCTGCCGACAAACAAGACGGATATCATCAATAACAAAGCAATGGCCGAGTAAAGCGCGGCCTTTATAAAAAAAGAGCGATCTCTTGCCTGGCAAAATACTAACTTCTTTGCTTTTTTACTTAACGAAGACGCGCCATATGCGCGCCTGTATCCGTGTCTTTTCATTTTGCACTCCTGAAAGATTATATGCATGGACATGATGATATATACATGCATATTTTTATCAGTGCATATACCTTCTCGTCTCCTCAAGCGTCAGGTTTTTATGCAGCGCGATATTCAGGCCGTCGGATATGATACGCGCCAGGTCTTTGACCACCTTGTCGATGTCTTTGGGCGTGACGATCATATCCGCGCCCTCGACGTCCATCATCATCCCCAGTATTTTCTGCATGCTCTCCTTGTTCGTCTTCGTCTTGTCCATCGCCGCCTCAATCAGATCCTGTGCGATCGTTGCCGCGTAAACAACGAGCGGCACGCCGATCGCGAGTACCGGCACGCCAAGCGTCTCACGATCGAGCACCTTTCTCTTGTTGCCGATTCCGGCGCCCGGCGATATACCGCTGTCGGCGATCTGTATCGTCGTGCGTATGCGTTCGAGGTTCCGCGACGCGAGCGAATCGATGGCGATCACAAGCGACGGTTTGATGCGGTCAACGATGCCTTCGATGATCTCGCCCGTCTCGACGCCCGTGATGCCAAGCACGCCCGGCGAAATGGCGCTGACCATACCCATGCGCTCATCGATGCTCTCCGGCGCGTATTCGTGTATATGCCGAGTCACAAAAACCATGTCGCACACCGCGGGGCCAAGCGCGTCCGGCGTGACCATACGGTTGCCGAGCCCAGCTACCAGCACGCTTCCGTTTACCGCGCTGCCCGCCATGCTTTTGATCTCTTCCGCAAGCGCCTTTGCACAGTTTTCATCGGTATCCGTATCACCGTATGCCAGGCTGTCCGCCTCGATCGTGACATAGGTGCCCTTCTTTTTCCCGATCGCTTTTTCGCCCTCTTCGGATGATATCGTCACCCTGACCCTGTTGATGCCTTCCGAGACCGTGTCGTTTATGATATCGACGCCGGGTATTTTTTCAGCGCCGTATGCGGCCGTGGCTTCCATCGCCAAGTCTGTTCTGATCATATCGAACCTCCAAAAAATTGATGCTATTAGTATTCTCATACGCCGCCGCAAAAAACCGCCGCAAAAAAAGAAAGCGCGAAATGCGCTCTCCAGAATGTATATTTTTTAAATATTTCTGCTGCCCGGCTTAACGGCCGGAACGCCGCTTTTGCACAGCGGACATTCTTCGGGGGTATATGATACGACCTCCATGCAAAGCACCGCCTCGAACGGCACGCCGAAGTCGACCTTGCCGTTTGACCGGTCGACGATGCTGCCGACGCCGACGGCCTCCGCACCCGATTTATTGACAAGCGCGATCACCTCTTTGACAGACCCGCCGGTTGTCACAACGTCCTCGACGACCAATACTCTCGCTCCTTTCGGTACTCTGAAACCTCTGCGAAACGTCATTTCACCATTTTCTCTTTCGGCAAAGATATTGGGCACAGCGAGCTGACGCGAGACCTCGTAAGCCAGTATGATGCCGCCGACCGCAGGACCCGCGACGAGGTCAATACCGGAGAACTTGTCCGCAAGCTCTTTGGCGAACATGCCGGATATCTGCGCGTTTTGGAACAGCTTCGCGCACTGCATGTACCTGTCCGAATGCCTGCCCGATGTCAGCAGAAAATGCCCTTCAAGCATCACGCCCGTATCTTTGAATATTTTCAGTATCTTTTCTCTCGTCATATCAAACCTCCAGCGCGCCTGTCAGCGCGGTAATATTGTCTATGTTCATCGTTTTGGCGTAGGCCGTCAGCTCGTCGATAATGCGCAGCGGCGCTTCGGGATCGACCAAGTTCGCCGTCCCTGCCATCACGGCTGTCGCGCCGCACAGCATGAATTCCGCCGCGTCCTCGCCCGTCATGATGCCACCGATGCCGATCACGGGGACAGATACCGCGCGCGACACATCATACACCATTTTGAGCGCGACCGGCTTGATGCACGGTCCCGAAAGCCCGCCCGTCACGTTGCCCAAAATCGGCCGTTTTGTTTTTGCGTCAACAGCCATCGCCGGTATCGTGTTGATCAGCGACAGCGCGTCCGCGCCCGCGCTCTCGGCCGCGCGTGCGATGCGCACGATGTCACCGGCGGCGGGCGTCAGCTTGACGATCATCGGCTTTTTTGATACCGCCTTAGCCGCCATCACGCAGTCGCGCGCCATGCCCTCGTCCGTGCCAAAGCTTGCGCCGCCCATCCTGACGTTCGGGCAGGATATGTTCAGTTCGAAAAAATCGATCGATGTCTCATTTAGTTTCTGAATGACGGCCACGTAATCGTCGATGCTGCGCCCCGCGATATTCGCGATAATGGCGGTATCAAACAGCGCGACGCGTTTCATCATTTTTTCGAGAAAAACGTCCACGCCCGGGTTTTGCAGCCCGACGCTGTTAACGATGCCCGACGCGGTCTCGGCAATACGCGGCGGCTTGTTTCCGACGCGTTTTTCGGGCGTCAGCGATTTCAGCGCGATACCGCCAAGACGGCTCACGTCGATCAGCCATGAATGCTGCTGCCCGAACGCAAATGTGCCGGAAGCGGCGATCACCGGGTTTTTCAGCACTTTTCCGCAGAGCGTCACCTTCATATCAACAGCCATTACAGCACCACCTCAAATAGATCAAACACAGGTCCTTCGATGCAGACCTTTTTGTATTCCAATCCTTCGCCGTGATCGACGCCGCAAACGCATGTTGCACACGCGCCGAAACCGCAGCACATGCGCTGTTCCATCGATACCTGCGCCGGTACGCCGAAGGGTGACAGTATATCCTTCAACGCGCGCAGCATCGGCACCGGGCCACAGGCCAGCACGATGTCCGGCTTCGCTTCGATAAGCCGCCGGCCAAGCGCGTCGGTCACGAACCCTTTTTCGCCAAGCGTGCCGTCATCGGACGTGACAATAACTTTGCCGCACGCATTTTCAAAATCGTCAAGGCAGTACGCATAATCTCTGCCCTTATAACCAAGAAACGCTTCGTATGTTTTTGACGGCCATTTTTGAGTCACCGACAGAAGCGGCGCGATACCCACGCCGCCGCCGACAAGAAACACTGTTTTTTCACGCGCGGTCAGATAAAACCCTCTGCCGACCGGCATGATCGCGTCAATTTTTGTTTGTGGCGTAAGCCTCGAGAAAATATCAGTGCCTTTGCCTTGTATCTGATAGATCAATGCGGCCGTGTTGTTATCCGGATTGACCGCGCTGATGCTAATCGGGCGCCGAAGCAGCAGTTCGGCATGCCCCGGTACCGCGATATCCGCAAACTGCCCAGGGACAAAATGCCTGATATCCGCATCGCCGCACGCGATGATCATCTTGTATATGCCTGCGGCAATCTTACTATTTTCTTTCACTGTGGCCACGACTTTTTTAAACATGCGTTACTCCAGAATATCCGACAAGCTGACCGGCGTGATATCCGCGTCCGTTTTGCCGAGTTTCATGCTCTGCAAAAGCACTTTTGCCGTATCCAGCGACGTGATGCACGGTATCCGGTGCTCAACGGCAAGACGGCGCAGCTTAAACCCGTCTCTGTCGGCGCGCCTGCCCTTTGTCGGCGTGTTGATGATCATCTTTAATTTGCCGCTGTCCACCAGCGTCCTGATGCCTGTGCTGTCTTTTGACAGCTTGGGTACGGTGTTTGCCGCGACAAAGTTGAAATTGAGCACATGCGCCGTTCCTGGCGTCGCGTAGATATCGTATCCGAGATAGTCAAACACCGCCGCGATATGGATGAGCTCCTGTTTGTCGTTGTCCGATACGGTAAGCAGCACGCTGCCCGCCTCTTTCGGCATCGCAAGACCGGACCCGATCAGCCCTTTCAGCAGCGCTTCGGAATAGTCTTCAGAGATACCCAGCACCTCTCCGGTCGATCTCATTTCAGGGCCCAGGCCCACTTCGACATCAGGCAGCTTTTCAAATGAGAATACAGGGACTTTTATCGCCGTGATGCGGCGCTTCGGATACAGCCCCGTACCGAATCCCATATCGGCCAGCGTTTCTCCAAGCGACGCACGGACAGCCAGCTTGATCATCGGCACACCCGTCACTTTGGAAATATATGGAACAGTCCGGCTTGATCGCGGGTTGACTTCTATGACATAGATCTCGCCGCCCGAAATCACAAACTGTATATTGACAATACCCTTCACGTCAAGCGCAAGCGCGAGCTTCGTCGTGATGTCGATCAGCTCTGCCTCTTGTTTTTCGGTGATGGTATGCGCGGGATATACGGATATCGAATCGCCCGAATGTACGCCCGCGCGCTCGATATGTTCCATGATGCCGGGTATCAGTACGCTATTACCGTCGCTGATCGCGTCAACCTCAAGCTCGAGGCCTGTCATGTACTTATCGACAAGCACCGGATGCTCCTGCTCGTACCGGCCGATGACGCGCATATATTCGCGGATGTCTTCTTCGCTCCATGCGATCTCCATACCCTGCCCGCCAAGCACATACGACGGGCGCACAAGCACCGGATAACCAAGTTCTTCGCTGGCATCCACGGCCTGCTGCTCTGTGAATACCGTCCTTGCTTTTGGGCGCCGGATATCAAGCTCTTCTAAAAGCGCTTCGAACTCTTTTCTGTCCTCGGCACGGTCGATGCTTTTTAAAGATGTGCCGATGATCTTATACCCCATCGCCTCGACGTGTTTGGCAAGTTTGATGGCCGTCTGTCCGCCGAACTGCACAACGACACCTTCAGGATTTTCATGTTCTAAGACGTTGCCTACTTCTTCGGGCGTCAGCGGCTCGAAATAAAG
>JAQTSP010000235.1 GCA_028711205.1 Eubacteriales bacterium
TATTATTGCTCCGGCGATTAAACAGTGAAATATATTTCGGAAATTGAGCCCTATAAAGGTGATTCGATACAATCTGTGTAACTGCGCACCAAGCCGTCATTCCCGCGAAAGCGGGAATCCATGTTTTTTTTACTTCCGGTAAATAGTGACGGTCCGGCCAAAAGTCAGGTTGCGGCAAGCAATAAACATATAACATGTTGATAATACAGTAATAACGCTTGCTATTCCGATATATTATTCGCATACTATGGTAGAGAAACGCCATACATGTGAGGATACAACAACCATGATTAATGTCAAAGATCACCATACCGAATATTTATTCGATCCGTGGGATCATCTTGGCCCCAAGCGGCGTAAACTGCTTGATACAAGCTGGGCCGGAGTGTTTCGCACGTATCTTCTCGGGAAGCTTCCCGTTGGCAGAATAGCGAGACATTATGACGAGTCACAGGGCCGTCCGACCAAAGAGTTGTATACGATTTTAGGAGCGCTGATACTCCAACAGCTTCACGATTTAAGCGATCCCGGCGTAACCCGTGCTGTAGCCTTTAACATTGACTGGCAGTATGCTCTTGATATTACCGGTAATTCCGATACAAGCACCTACGTATCCGAGCGAAGCCTCCGGCGCTACCGCAGGATACTCATTGACGAAGGGCTTGACCGGGAGTTGTTTGAGACACTGACCGACAGTCTGATCGATTCGTTCGGCGTTGACACCGCGAGGCAGCGTCTCGATTCGACCTATATTCGATCAAACATGCGTATCCTGGGCCGGGTTGGGATATTCTCCTCCACTATTCGCAAGTTTTTGAAGAAGCTCCGGCGCAGTTCTGCAAAGCTGTATGCCGTATTGCCTGATTCCCGGTTTAAAGAGCGTTATCTTACGAAGGATTCCGAGCGTCTGTTTTCGCAGGTGAAGCCCTCGGAAGCCTCGACAAAGCTTCACGATCTGGCGAATGACCTCCTGTATCTTGTCGAGTTGTACCGCACCAGCGACAGAGTACGGAAGCTTGCGGAATACCGCTTGCTCGAACGCGTTCTCGATGAGTGCTGTATCGTTACCGATTCGGGAACTGAACTGCGAGTTGAACTCACGCCGTCCGACACGATTCCACCGGACAGCCTGCAAAATCCTTCCGACCCCGATGCGGGCTATGACTCCCATAAAGGCAGCGGGTATCAGGCCCAGATTATGGAGACATATCAGGATAACAAACAGGATGGTGCCACGATCCCCAATCTGATAACCCACGTTGATGTCGAGCCCGCTCACATCCATGATTCACATGCGCTTCAGCCCGCAATTGACGCAACAACCAAACGCGGCCGCCAACCCGGAGAACTGGTCTGCGACAGCCATTACGGCAGCGATGACAATGTTCAAAGGGCCGCCGCAAAAGAGGTCGATGTCATCGCGCCGATTCAGGGTAACCCGCATGTGCACGGTATTACACTCGCACATTTTGATATCGATCCGGTAACACATTTTGTGATACGTTGTCCCGAATCTCATGCACCGCTACAGGTCTGCCGAACCCGTAAAACCAGGCTCAGGGCGACATTCAAAAAAGATGTCTGCGCCTCCTGCGCCCGTCGTAACGACTGTCCGGTACAACCCGGTTCTCGCGCATTTTACCTGCGCTACGATGATAAAATGCTTCGGCTGGCACAGCGACGCGCCGCCGAGCAAACGAAAGATTTCAAGGATCGCTACCGATGGCGCGCCGGTGTCGAATCCACCATGTCTCATCTCAAAGCCGATGTCGGTATGGCGCGACTCAGAGTGCGCGGCCTCGCCTCCGTGCGTTTCGCGATCATGCTCAAAGCACTCGGGTTGAACATACTCAGGTGCGCGAATGCTCTCGTTTTGCTCTGTGTGCGCTTTATGTCGCAGCTTCGAGACTCTCGTGCGCTTCTATGCCTGCTCACGAGCTATCTATATCGATTTTGTTACCTATGGTAATTGTAAGCTCTCTTTTTGTTTCTTTGCGTTTTGGCCGGACCGTCAGTTCTGATCCGTTATATCTTTTTGTGCATTTGTGTCTTCGTGGTTAAATATTTTCATGAATAACACTCATAACTATAAATAGTCACAACGAAGGATGAAAAATGTTTACAGGCTGCATATGGATTCCCGATTAAAGATTCGGGCATGACGGCGTTACAGGGACTCCATATACCTGGCCGGGGCTTCCCCACAGGAAACCGTTGATACATTTTATTGCTCCGGCGGATAAATAATGATACCAATAGCAGGAATAGATGCCGAAACAAGTTCGGCATGACGTCATCCGATATCACTGTTTAATCGCCGAAGCAATAAGATAAATCCGGGTTAAGGATAGAGCTTCTGAAAAAGGCTCACATGATAATCCGGTTGAAACATAATAATTCCGCCTTAAGAACGCAAATAAACACAGCGGGTCATATAAAAATGACTGAATTACCGAACATATAAAAAATATTGACAGTACGGGCATCACGTTCTATATTTTGATATATGGAAACTCCTGCATCCGAATCCGACTGTCCCGGGCACCGATTACAGCCCGTCCGCACGATTCATTCCGTACATGTTCGCGGTGCACATATATCAATAATGAAGTGGAATACCGGTTTTATATCCGGCCTGAAAAGGTCTATCGAGGAGGCTGAGAATCATGAAATTATTTCTTGACACGGCAAACCTGCAGGAAATCAAGGAAGCCGTATCATGGGGAATCATCGAGGGTGTAACGACTAACCCATCGCTTATAAAAAAGGCAGTCCTTGAGCTCAAGAAATCGCACGAAGACACCAACATGGATAACTATATCAAGAAAATCCTTGCCACTGCGGGAAGGATGTGCCCCGTTTCACTGGAAGTTCCCGGGCTCGATGCGGATGATATGGTTAACCAGGGAATGTATCTCTACGAAAAATTCGACCAGGTAACAGGAAACGTCGTCATAAAGATTCCGGTCTGCACCATGAATTCCAAAGGCGAGGGTAATCTGTTCGACGGTATCATGGCTATCAGACGCCTTACCGACGAACGTATTCCGGTGAATGCCACGCTGATTTTTACACCGGAACAGGCGCTGCTCGCAGCCAAGGCGGGCGCCGAATATGTCAGCCCCTTTGCCGGGCGCATCGATGACCGTATACGCCGCGCAGCCGGGGTTTCCTTCGATAAAAGCGAATATTTCCCCGCCGAGGGTATTTCCGATACGGAAAATCCGGACATGATCATCACCGATCAGGGGCTGCTGAGCGGAGTCGATCTCGTATCGCGCATAGCGGATATTTTCATCGAATATGAAATCGAATGCGAAATCATCGCCGCAAGCATCCGTAACGCGATTCAGGCCCGTGAAATGGCGGAAGTCGGCGCGCATATAGCCACCATACCGTTTTCGGTTCTCAAGG
>JAQTSP010000038.1 GCA_028711205.1 Eubacteriales bacterium
GAACAAGGGTGAAAGAAATATGTTTTCTGGCTTACTGGTCTGTGCCGATTGCGGCCATAACCTGCACTACCATTTCAATCAAGCAAATCCAGATATCAGGTATTTCAACTGCTCTAACTACAAGGGTAATCGTGGTACCTGCATATCCACGCACTATATCCGCGTTGATTTTCTGGAACTGGTGGTGCTTGGAGAAATCCGCCGCCTGACACGGTTTGCCAGCAAAAACGAAACCGAGTTTGTGAAAGCGATTATGGGATACTCGCAGCAAACCGCCATCGACGGTCTGCAAAGCAGGCAAAAGGAGTTAAACTCCCTGCTTGCCCGCGATAAGGAGCTTGACCGATTGTTTGAGCAGATGTACGAGGACAACGTGACCGGAAAAATATCTGATGAACGGTTTTCAAAAATGACCAAGCGGTACGAGGATGAGCAGAGCGGGTTGGCCGAGCGGATTAAAACGCTGAAAGCTAAGCTTGACAAGGAATATAATCAGGCTGAGACTACCGATATGTTCATCGCCACCGTCCGCAAGTACACTCGGGCAAAGAAGCTGACGCCGCGCATACTGAACGAACTGATCGAACGTATTGAGGTGCATCAGACTGAAAAGGTGGACGGCGTATACGTTCAGAAACTGACGATCCATTATAACTGCGTGGGATCCATTGAGATACCGGAGGTTCTATCACTGCCAAAGCCTGATATCCTGTTACAAACGAGAAAGGGAGTAGCCGTCAGCTATTCCCAAACGCAGGAAGCCGTATAAAAAACCGAGTGTTCTTACAGCACTTTCAAATGCTATAAGAACACTCGGCATGGTGCGAGGAAGGGGACTTGAACCCCTACGGTATATACCACACGCCCCTCAAACGTGCGCGTCTGCCGGTTCCGCCACCCTCGCAGGTTAATATATTTTTTGGGTCAACAGATATGATTTTAACCATGAAACAATAAAAAGTCAACCCTTATCTAAAAAAATGCAGGAACGCGTATTATCCCGCCAGGCATATCGGATATGTGTTTACAATATCATAGAAAATGGCTTATAATTATAATGATAAGAATGAAGGTATGTTATTATGCGAACGATTAACAGCGATATAATCAAACAAGCAGTGCGCGATCTTTTTTTATCTGCATGCCGTATGCCGGGCGATGACGCGTTGTCGGCTATAAGAGCGGCATATCAAGCGGAAACGTGCCCGCCATCCAAGGAAGCGCTGAGGCAGCTGATCGAAAACGCGCGCGTATCGGATGAAACAGGTATGCCGTATTGCCAGGATACAGGAATGGCGGTGGTGTTTGTCGACGTGGGACAGGATGTACATGTTGAAGGCGTGCTGGATGCTGCGATCAACGAAGGTGTTAGAGAGGCTTATGAGCAGGGGTATTTTCGCAAATCGGTACGCGATCCGATCACCGGCATCAATACGAATGACAATACGCCTGCTGTGATACACTACGATATCGTAGAAGGCGACAGGATCAGCATCACGGCCGCACCAAAAGGGTTCGGCAGCGAGAACATGAGCCGTATTGCGATGTTGAAGCCCGGAGACGGTATCAGCGGTATCAAAAGCTTTGTGGTCGACTGCGTCAAATCCGCCGGAGGCAGCCCTTGCCCGCCCGTTGTGCTGGGTGTCGGCATCGGCGGTACGTTTGAGAAATGCGCGCTGATCGCTAAAAAACAGCTTTTACGCGAGATCGGAAGCCTGAACAGCGATACCACTCTTGCGGTGCTTGAGCAAAGTCTCAAGGACGAGATCAACGCGCTTGATATCGGCGTGATGGGATTTGGCGGCAGCAATTATTGTTTGGCCGTGCACATTGCGACATACCCGACGCATATCGCGGGGTTGCCTGTCGCGGTCAATTTCCAGTGCCACGCGTCAAGGCACGCACATATCACGATATAAAGGAGATGGCATGACAGAACTGAGCACACCTCTTGATATAAATAGGATACAAAAGCTTTGCGCCGGCGACAGCGTGGCGCTCTCAGGGTACGCGTATACCGCAAGAGACGCGGCGCATGCAAGGCTGTTTGAGATGATACGATCAAACCGGGCGCTGCCCATTACCCTGAAAAACAGCGGCATCTTTTACGCGGGCCCGTGTCCGGATATGCCCGGCCGCGTCATCAATTCGTGCGGGCCGACGACGTCTTCGCGCATGAACGCCTACGCGCCTTTGCTGTATGACATGGGGATCTCGTTCGTTATCGGCAAAGGCCCCGTATCAGACGATGTGAGGGATGCGATCGTACGCAACAAAGCGGTGTACTTTATGGCGGTCGGCGGCGCGGGTGCGCTGATCGCATCGCATATCACGGCGGCATGGGATATCGCATTCCCCGAACTCGGGCCCGAAGCGATCAGAGAAGTCGCGTTTGACAAAGTGCCGCTGATCGTGGCGATCGACTGCCGCGGCAGCAGCGTGTTTGCGAGATAATAAAACACTTGAAATAGGTGCCCCGATGCATTATAATATCACTCGCGACGCTTTTTCGCGCGGGAAAAAATATAAGTAGGAATTCGTAAGCAGGGACACATAGTAAAAAGTGAAATATGCCGCTATAGCTCAGCAGGTAGAGCACTTCCATGGTAAGGAAGGGGTCAACGGTTCGAATCCGTTTAGCGGCTCCAGAAAAAAGCTCGAGGCAAGCCTTTAATAAAGGCACTTCGGGGCTTTTTTTTATGCGGATAGTTTGAGAGATGACCCCATTTCACCGAAATTGGGGGTAAAATGCGCTAAAATTGGGGGTACTTGAAAAAGAAAAATGATTCAATGGTTATCGGCAAATTTACCCACTGATTTTGTATTTATTAAGCGTGCTTCGGGGCTTGCGAGTCCGTTGTTGAACACCCTTGAAATAGTTGCGTGGATACATTTGCTGCTTTCGCAACATTATGAATTGTTGCCATACACGGTCTGCCTTTCCTGTAAAAATACAAAAAATTAATAATAAAATAAGTTGACATTTTGTCTTGTCTATAATAATATACATATATTAAATCAAAAATCAAAAATCAAATATCATTAATCAAAAATATTTTAAGTAATAACAAGCTGAGGGGATTTGATTAGTATTAGATGGAGTGAGTGGCAAACTTCATTTAATGGCATAAATAACGGATATTAACTGCTCGCAGTATCCGCTAATTTATAACAATAATAGGAAGGAGCGTATGGGTATACACCCGTTTTGCGCGTATATGTCATACAAGGTAAATATGGAGTCTAATGATTATCTGATAATGAAAGATATTCATAAGAGTTTTTCCTCTGTGGAAGTACTAAAGGGTGTTGATTTTTCAGTAAAACGTGGTGAAATACATGGCTTCTTAGGGGGTAATGGAGCAGGGAAATCAACATTTATGAATATTCTTGGTGGAATATATTCGAAGGACAGCGGTGATATATATATTAATAATAAAAAAGTTGAAATTGCAAACCCAATGCGGGCGACACAGAATGGGATTTCATTCATACACCAAGAATTAAAATTATTTTCCATGCGGTCAATAGCGGATAATATTTTTATCTCGCGACTACCGTTAAAAGGGCCATTCAAATTAATAGATGAAGTTGAAAAAAATAAAATGGCAAAAAAATGGCTTGATATGATCGAGTTAGATGTTAGCCCTAAAACGATCGTTGAGCGGTTAAGCATTGCAGAACAGCAGATGGTTGAGATCGCTAAAGCACTATCTTATGAGTCACAAATTATAATTTTCGATGAGCCGACCTCATCTTTAACTAAGAAAGAGACGCAGACTCTGTTCCGGATTATCCGTAAACTTAAAGAAGCAAGAGCCTGTATCATTTACATATCGCACAAGTTCGAAGAAATATTTGAACTTTGTGACCGTGTCACCGTCTTGCGAGATGGGAAGGACGTTGGAACGGTCAATGTAAGTGAAACGACAACAGATGAACTTGTAAGTATGGTGATTGGTGAACGTTTGGATCAATATTTTCCAACGGTCCCGCCATTAACGTCAGAAGAGAATGCCTTAGAAGCTAAAAATTTTGTTAATTATAAATTAAATGATATTAGTTTTAGTTTGAAAAAAGGTGAAATACTGGGCATATTCGGTCTTGTTGGTGCTGGCCGAAGTGAATTGGCAAGAGCGGTATTTGGATTGGATCATTTGGTATCAGGTGAATTATTTATTAATGGCAAAAAGACGGTAATTAAATCGCCACAGGCGGCTATACGTGCCAGGCTAAGCTTTCTTACAGAGGACAGGAGGAGTGAGGGGCTTGTACTAAGCATGGATATTAACAGCAACTTAAACTTACCAATTATAAACAAAACAATCATACCTATAATAGGTTTGCTAAAACAGCGGCAAATGAAAGCGAATACCACCGAGGCATTTAGCCAGTTCCATATTATAGCAAGAGATGCCAAGCAGCGTGTGAAATTTTTGAGCGGCGGCAATCAACAAAAAGTCGTATTGTCTAAATGGTTTTTATCGTCACCAAAGGTATTCATTTTTGATGAGCCTACCCGTGGTATTGATGTAAAAACGAAAGCTGAAATCTATGAGCAAATTGTCAATATGACTTCGGCCGGGTGTTCTGCGATCGTCATATCATCAGAGGCACCCGAGATAATAGGTATCTGTCACCGAATTCTCGTAATGAAAGGCGGAAGGATTGTCGGAGAATATTTGCGTGAGAATGCAACAGAAGAAAAGCTGATAAAAAGTGCGATGGGAGGCGAGTAATATGAAAATAAGGTTGCCGAAAAATGCAATAGATTATGTAAAGCCTGGGATGTTTGTAATATTCATCGTTTTCATAATTATTCGAGTGCCAATCTTTTTCCGAGTAGATAACTTAATCTCTGTTGTGGCGCAAGGGGCCGTCATTGGTATTGCGTCAATTGGCATGACGATGGTCATATTGGCTGGCGAGATCGATATATCTGTAGGTGCCATGATATATTGTTCAGGAGCCATTGCATCTGAAGTGTTCCTCAGCACTCAAAGTATGGTTTTAACTATATTTGCCGCAATAGTTTCCGGTTCAATTTTTGGCTTGCTGAACGGATTAGGTGTTGCAAAGTTCAAAATACCATCAATTATTACGACGTTGGCCGTATCAAATATTTTAACGGGTATGGGAAGCTTGATAATCGGATCTGATAGCACACTTATTGCTGGTGATGCGTACAAGGTAATCAGTCAAACAAAGATATTAGGATTGTTAAGCAGTGCATGGCTTTATATTATATTGTTTGCGCTATTTCTAGTGATAGTCAGCAAGACTCGATTTGGCAGATATATTTATGCAATAGGTGACAATGCAGATGCGCTTAGGGCTTCTGGCATTAATTTGGAATTGATGCAAACAATGATTTTCGTTTTAACAGGTACGTTATGCGGAATTGGAGGATTACTTTCAACTTCACGATTAGGCGGGTCACAGTTTAACCTTTCGCTTGGAACAGAAATTTACTGTATCGCGGCCGTTGTTGTCGGCGGTGTAAGTATGACAGGTGGCAAGGGCAGCTTATTAGGAACCCTTGTTGGAGTATTCATTGTTGCTGCATTGGATAATTTGCTGAGACTCATGAGTGTGTCCGCTTATATATACGGCGTGGTTTGGGGTATTGCAATCTTTACGATAGTATTGATTGATATACTGAAGAAAAAACAAGACATCCGGAATCGCCAAAGGCAGATTCTTGATCATAAATAACACGAAAGGAAATTAGGGAAAATGAAAAAAATGAAAAGAGTCCTATTACTTATTGTGATTGCGTTAATGGCAAGCGCGCTGGTAGCATGTAGCACTCCTGCAACAGCAGACGATAATAGCGCCAATGATGAAGTTGCAAAAAGATTAGGTGATGGTGTCAACAGAATTGGTTTTGCAATGGCGGAAATCACAGGCCAAGCTGTACAGACCGAAGCACAGGCATTTGAAGACAAAGCAAAAGAGTTGGGGTTTGATGATGTTATCATTCTCTCGGCTGAGAACTCAGTAGAAACACAGGTTACACAAATCAAAGATCTTATCACAAGTGAGTGTGATGTTATCTGTGTATATAGCGCGGATGCAGACGGAGTTGTTCCTGCTGTTCAGGCATGCAATGAAGCAGGTATCCCGGTTATTGCTGTAGATAGAGGAATAAACGGTGGTGAGATCTATTGTACAATCGCTTCGAACAACATTAGCGATGGCCGCGATGTTGCAAACTATTTCGGTTTAATGACCGAGGGCGAAGCTGAAGATTCAGTTAAGGTTCTCCATATTATCGGGAACCTGTCTTCGACGGCTCAGAAAGAGCGCGCAGACGGATTCCGTATTGGTTGTGAAAACTGGGGTCAGCTTGAAATCGTTGATGAAGTCGCAACTGATGCGGATGCGGACAGGATCTATAATGCTGTTGTTGATGCATTCAAGGTCAATCCAGATATAAAGGCGATTTTTGTACCTTATGATCAGCTTCTTTCCCCTGTTGTTTCCGCGCTCAAGGAGATTGGTATGTTCTATCCGGCTGGTGATCCAAATCACGTTATGCTTGGCGCTGTTGATGGAGCAACTGAGCAGCTCGAATGGTTGTCTGAGGGCATAAATGATATCTCAATATCTTTGGATTTCCTGGGCTTTGGACAAACCGCAGCATCCGTCGCAGCAGACTATGTCAATGGTATTTCCTCAAATGATGTTGTTCTTACAAAGAGTATAGTTTGTACTGCTGGCAACGTAGAATATCTTGCAAAAGCAGGAATGCTTTGGGGACTGAGTGAATAGAAAGCGGACCAGTAAATTTATGTAAATCGAAGGCTAAGGTGAAATATATGGATGTAAAAGAAAAGCACTTTTTACGGCGGTTAAGTCTAAAGGAATTTGCTCTAAAATATGGTATCTATATTGGGTTTCTTGCGATATTTATTGCATTCTCCTTTATAAGCTCTAACTTTTTAACTGTAAAAAACTTTTTAAACATATTGGATCAATATGCATATTATGTGATTTGCGCAATGGGAATGTTTTTTGTAGTTCTTGTTGGCGGGGTTGATCTTTCAAATGGCAGTATGATTGCATTAGCCAGTGTCTTAGGCGCTACTCTCATGGTAGCAACTAAAAGCGTTCCAATTGGATGTTTGGTGATCGTTGCGATTGCTGTATTTGGCGGTATTTTAAACGGTTTATCGGTTGTAAAGATTGGGATTCCATCATTCATTGCCACCTTAGCCTTCCAAAATATTTGGCGTGGTTCTGCTTATACATATACCACGGCCAAAGCTGTTAGCGGACTTCCGAGCTCATTGACATCGTTTAGTTTTTCAGAAATTATGGGAATAAGAAGTTCAACATTCATTATGATAATAGTATTTTGCATATTACTCTATATATTGCAATTTACCGGTTTCGGGAAAAAACTTTATGCCGTTGGAGGCAATCCTAAGGCAGCAAAAGTTATGGGCATTAATGTGAAAAAGGCTTCCATCATTGCCTATTCAATATGTGGATTATGTACTGGTATCAGTACAATTCTGTTAGTTTCCAATATGGGATCCGCCAATCCATCCGTAGCAGAAAACATTGCCTTAGAGTGTATCGCAGCTGTAATTATCGCTGGCGCAAGTGCAAATGGCGGTGAAGGCAAACTCTTAGGTGCAGTGGTTGGCGCTTTAATGTTTGCAATGATTAAAAATGGCTTAAACCTAATGGGTTTATCATACTTTTATCAGTTGATAGTCAGCGGTGTGATTATATATATTGCGACTGCGGTAGATAGGCTTCGCATAAGGGCCGGGCTATAGTAAATAAGGGTTAAGGAAGGGAAAAATGATTACAATTAATGGAAAATCGATCCAGCTTATTGATGCGCACACACATATTTGGGACGAATATAAGGGGATGCGATTTGGGAACACTCCTGTAAAAAGTTTGGGGTATGGTAAAATTAGTTTTGATGGTAAGATTGAAAAGCTTTTGCCCCCTTCATTCGTCGATAACAGGGTTTCGGCTGAGATCCTGCTTGGTTACATGGATGACAATTGTGTAGATAAGGCGGTAATACTTCAAAATCCCTGCTACGGTGATCAGAAAGAATATGTTTCCGCATGTTTAAAAAAATATCCTGATCGATTTCTGGCTACAATGGGAAAAGTTGATCCTCGAGAAATCAACAGGGTTGTTTCTGTTATCGATATGTTGGTTCATGAATATTCTTGTAGTGGCATAAAAATAGAAATACCTGATGTGCCTTTTATTATCGATGCGCCGGAATATGATTTTATGTGGAAGAAAATCATGAATGAGAATTTGATGGTAGTACTTGACCTCGGTTTTGGTGACGGTGAATATGACTGGAACATTGATAGACTAACGAATCTACTGCACAGATATCCGGATATTAGAATGAGATTGCCGCATTTGGGTATATGTAGACTATGGGACTTGAACCAAAAATACCCTTATCAAGAATTGCAGAAAGTGCTTGCATTGTTTAAGATTAATAAAAATAATCTATATTTGGATTTTTCGGCTATGCAGTTCTTCGACCTGAATGATGAATATCCTGATGAACGAAATCAAGATATTATAAAAACGGTATATGAAACAATCGGGTCTGAAAAACTATTGTGGGGAAGCGATTTTCCAACGGTATTGAAGCTTCGCACAATAAAGCAGTGTATCGAGTTTATTACAAAGCAGTGTTCTTTTCTTTCTATTGATGATATGGAAAATATCCTGAGCCGGAATGTTATTCGTGAGCTGAAAAAAAAATAAGGGGCTGCAAAACCTAAATGACCGAAAAAAGAATGGATAAAAAAACAGTTAAAACCTAATAAAATGCAGATGCCATTTTAGGGGTGATGAGATATTAGTATGTTTTTTGCTTGTGTTTTTAATTATTTGTTTTATCAATAAACATACTGTCATAATGCATAATTCGCGATAATATAACAAAGGAGTATAATTATGGGAAAACAATACGGATTAATACCAAGGAAAGTCGCAGCAGTCGACACGAAATATAGAACAATAAAAACGGAAATTCCAAACGCGCAATCAATAAGGGTCATTGAGCAGCTGCGTAAATATGAGCCAAAATCAATGTCTGGGCAGCCGCCCGTTGTTTGGGATAAAGCTCAGGGCATCAACGTATTTGATGCATACGGTAACAAGTGGATTGACTTAAGTTCTTGTGTGGTCGTTGCAAATACAGGGCACGGAAATTCTGAAGTCAAAAAGGCCATTAGAGACATGGTTGATCATGGGTTGCTGAATAATTATTGTTTTCCCAGTGCTATAAGAGGAGAACTGACTCAAAAGATTATAGAGGTAACAGCGACTGAAAGTCTCAATAAGGTATTTCTATTGACGACTGGAGGCGAGAGCACGGAGTGTGCCATAAAACTCGCCAGAACATACGGCCAAAAGAAGGGTGGCCAGAAAAAGATTAAGATTATTGGCTTTGAAGATGCTTTTCATGGAAGGACCATGGGTGCGCAAATGGCGGGTGGAATACCCAAGGGAAAATCGTGGATTGTCAATCTTGATAAAGATATGCTGCAAGTTCCATTTCCAAATTCATTTAAATATGAATGGGCTGATCAACGCAATGCTGACTACTCGGATGAAAGATGCTTTGAAATTTTCCTGAAAAATCTTAAGAATGAGGGTGTGGATGATTTTAAAAATATTGCAGGTATCATGACAGAAACGTTCCAAGGCGGCTGGTGCCAGCTTATGCCGAAGGGTTTTGCACAAAAACTGCGTAATTTCTGCACAGAAAACGATATCGTTTTGATATATGATGAAATACAGGCAGGGTTTGGACGTACGGCCAAGATGTTTGGTTTCCAGCATTCGGATATTGTACCTGACATCGTTTGCTGCGGTAAAGGGATCAGTAGTTCGTTACCGCTGTCATGTGTGATTGGCCGCGAGGATATTATGGATCTTTTTGGACCAAATGAGATGACCAGTACACATACCGGCAATCCGGTCTGTGCCGCGGCAACGCTTGCAAGCATAAATTATCTTATTGAGAAAGAAATAATTAAAAATTGCGAAAAAATGTCTCATATATGTAAAGGAAGGTTAAATAAGTTAAAGGAAAAATACAATAAAAATATCGGTTTTGTAAGTGGTATTGGTTTGGCATGGGCTGTTATACTCGTCAAAGAAGGTACAAAAGAAATAGACTGTGATCTTGCACACGATGTCGTTCGCATCTCGATGGAGAAAGGAGTTTTAATGTTTGCTCCGGTAGGGGCAGGTGCGACACTGAAGATATGCCCGCCGCTTGTGATTAATGAAGAAGCATTAAATGAAGCCATTGATGTTTTGGATGAAGCCATTGCACAGGCATTATATGAAAAAAAATAGACGAAGTATACTAGACGAGGTATAATAGTTATTCTATAATAATCATTAGTATATAATAATAATTTATGGGAATAAAGGGTTTATTATACTGGTAATTATAATTAGGATATTCTATACAGTTTATAGAAATGGGATGAAAAATGGAGATAAAAATTGAGAGTGTAAACACACAAGTCTATAATTTGCTTGAATGGATGATACTGGCGAGAGTTTTAAAGCCGGGAGAGCGTATCGACATTAAAAAAATTGCGAAGGATGCTGGTGTAAGCGTTATGCCGGTTCGGTATGCATTACAGAAATTGGAATCGCAAGGAATGGTCATCAATCAAGAGCGAGGCGGCTTCTTTGTAAGAAAGTTTACAGCTAATGAGATCGGTAAAATTATTGATATGCGAAAAATGTTTGAATTGTTTTGTCTCGATAATTACTTTCATCAGATTAATCAGGAGAATATACTTTCGATGCTACAACAGTTCATTGAACCTGTTAAGGATAATCCTTCTAATTTAGAGAATTTGGATAATGAATTGCATAAGATGATTGTTTATGCCAGCAATAACGAGTTCATTATACAGGAATACGAAAAATTAGAGAGCATGTTCGGCTTAGGTTATTTTGTTGGAAAAGAGAGCCAGGAATTTGCAAAGGATGAGCATATCAAAATATTAAAAGCAATTCAAGAAGGGGATAAGAAAAAGGCAACAAAAATGTTGGAATCCCATCTGAATCGTGTTAGTAATGAGATAAGTGGATTAAATTGCGATTAACATTTAACATTCATCTTGAAAAACACAGTGCCACATGAACCCGGCGCTAATGGACCAGGACAACCCGCTCAATGCGGAAATTGCAAACAGAATATAAGCTAAATGATGGAGTACGCCGGATGATATGAAGGTGTTGAATTGTTTTTCAGCATCATCATTTTCAGATTATCAAAAAGTATGATAATCCCTGTAGTATAGTAGCTATTTAATTAAATATAGAGTTTAAAGGATAGAATAGAAAGAAAAATGAGAATTAAAGAGAATTGCAAATATGCGCTATTAGTGCCCACAAGTATGGGTGTGAGAATAACGCCGATAAACCGGCAGCCTGTAAATGTAAGCAGTGAATATTTCATGCAGGCAACAAGTGCTGAAACAAATGTGGCAAGTATTTCGGCAATGCTTGGGCTAAAAGTTAAAGTGCTTACCACTTTTGTGAAGGGAAGCCCTATTGCCCAATTTATTAAGGATGATCTTGCTGGGCGACACATGGATTATGAAGGCCGTGAAGTCGAACAGAGTGGGCCATGGGGATACCGGCATCAGTTCAACATAGCTGACAGCGGCTATGGTATGCGTGGCCCAAGAGTGCACAATGACCGCGCAGGAGAGGTTGGCAGGACCCTCAATATTAAGGATTTTAACGTTCAGGACATTTTTAATAATGAAGGCGTAAAAATCCTGCATATTTCTGGTTTAATTGTAGCATTGTCTCCTGAGACAGGCGAGTTCTGTCTGAAAATTGCCAAGGCTGCACAAGACGCCGGCACATTAATTTCATTTGATTTAAACTATCGTGCTTCTTTTTGGAAAAATAGAGAGGAAGAATTAAGGAACGTCTTCACAAGAATAGCAAGCATGTCTGACATTTTGATAGGCAATGAAGAGGATTTTCAGCTGAGCCTCAGTGTCCAGGGGCCCAAACATGGCGGTGATCAGTTAACGGATAAGCTTGACAGCTTCAAAAATATGATCATGAATATGAAGCAGGCTTATCCCAAAGCATCTGTATTTACGACTACGCTGCGGCAGGTTCAATCGGCCAATAAACATTTGTGGGGCGCGATAATGCTGGAAAGGGATAACTGGCATGTGATTGAACCACGCGAAATTTTGGTGCTCGATAGGATCGGTGGCGGAGATGGATTTGTCGGTGGCATGCTATACGGTATACTAAAAGGTTGGGAGCCCAAAAAATGGATTCAGTTTGGCTGGGCGAGCGGTGCATTGGTTACGACGATGTTAACAGATTATGCACTACCTGCCGATGAAGAGCAGATCTGGAGTATTTGGGAAGGCAATGCAAGAGTAAAAAGATAAACATACTATTTGCGAGGAGTGAAAGAATGAAGAAAGCAGATATTGGCTTGATTGGACTTGCTGTAATGGGCGAGAATCTTGTCATGAATATAGAGTCAAAAGGTTTTGTTGTAGCAGTATATAACAGAACTATTGAAAAAGTAAAAAAATTTATTGAAGGCCGAGCACGCGATAAAAATATTATTGGGACATATTCGTTGCCTGAGTTAATAGATAATCTCAAAAAACCCCGAAAAATCATGATAATGGTTAAGGCAGGAAAGCCGGTCGATGATTATTTAGATGCCCTCATTCCATATCTGGATAAAGGCGATATCATTATTGATGGCGGCAACGCTCACTTTCCCGACACGATCCGGCGAACGGCATATGTTGAAAGCAAGGGACTGCTGTATATCGGCACAGGCGTATCTGGTGGAGAGGAAGGTGCACTAAAAGGGCCTTCCATCATGCCGGGAGGTACGCCAGCCGCATGGGAACATGTCAAACCCATATTCCAGGCGATTTGTGCAAAGGTTAATGGTGAACCTTGCTGTGACTGGGTGGGAGAAAATGGTGCCGGGCATTTCGTAAAGATGGTACATAATGGAATAGAATATGGCGACATGCAGTTGATTTGCGAAGCGTATCAGCTCATGCGCAACGTACTTGGTATGGGTGCGTTTGAGATACATGAGGTGTTTGCAGAATGGAATAAAGGCAATCTTAACAGCTATCTGATCGAGATCACCAGCGATATACTCGCATACAAGGATGATGATGGTTTGCCTATTGTGGACAAGATTCTTGACACGGCAGGCCAGAAGGGCACAGGCAAATGGACGGGTATCGCAGCACTTGACGAGGGCGTGCCTCTAACATTAATTGGAGAGGCTGTATTTTCACGCTGTCTTTCGGCCATGAAAGAGGAGCGTGCAGTCGCATCAAAGGTGTTTAAAAAGACGGCTGTCAATTTTGAAGGCAATAAATCTGAATTTATCGCAGATATCGGACGGGCGCTTTTTGCTTCAAAAATCATTTCATATGCGCAGGGGTATGCGCTGATGCGTACGGCGGCCAAGACATACGGATGGAATTTAAATTATGGCGGTATCGCTTTGATGTGGCGCGGCGGTTGTATCATTCGGTCGGCATTCCTTGGCAGGATAAAAGAAGCCTACGATAATGATCCGGTGCTGCCAAACCTGTTGCTGGATCAATATTTTAAGGATACCATAGAAGACCTGTCCGTCAGTTGGCGGAACGTGATCGTTACGGCCGTTAAAAACGGCGTAGCTGTTCCCGCAATGGCGTCAGGGTTGAATTACTTTGACGGATATAAATGTGAGTTCCTGCCTGCGAACTTGTTGCAGGCGCAGCGCGACTATTTTGGCGCCCATACATATGAGCGGTTGGATGCCTCGCGCGGGGAATTCTTTCACACAAACTGGACGGGGCATGGTGGAGATACCGCGGCGTCCGCATATATTGTTTAGGACATATGTTAAGTTTTAACTGGATAGGAGAAGAAATT
>JAQTSP010000039.1 GCA_028711205.1 Eubacteriales bacterium
TTCAGTGGGTTCGTGAACTCCCTTCCCGCCACACCCCGATCATTACGGAGGGATACAAGCGTCTTATTCCGCCACCGCATGACTTTTTGTTTGTAGTCGGATACCGGGGTTGCATCTCAGTTATCCAGTTATTGTTTTCAACGCCGCGTCTCGGTCGGCCTCCGTCGGATATTCATAAAAATGCGCGCGTCCTCCAGGTTCATCATGTATAATAATCTTCCTCGGCTCATTTGCGTCAAGCTGAATCATCGGCATTGCATCCCTGCTAAAAATAAGCGTTTTGTCGCCGTATGTAAATTTTACGATATCTGCCATTGTTATTTGCCTCATTTCTTGTTATTTTTGTGCATTATGCTGTATTACCTCGGTATTCGGACGGTGATGCTATGTTGCATATTGCACAATAAAACCGCCCTTTTGTTTTATAAAAATTGTTGTGGGGCTTACCACGCGCTTTCGTTCACTAAAGAGGACAAAAGCACTCCCCGCCGGGTCAGCATGGTTTACAAGCCGTTATGCGTATTGAATATTCAGAATAACTATTCATTGCATTACCGCCAGACATTGAACAAAATATTAGTTTTGTTCTAATAGCTTTATAAAAAGTCCAGCAATTGCAGCGCTTTGCTGTCTCGCTATAAAACTGCTGACAATGCATGAGTATTCATACTATATGTAGTGGGTATACATTACATATAGGTTCGTCGTCTGTTGCTATAGTGCATACATTATGCATATTAGTTATGTTGATACTTCCATATATTTCCGTTGTAAAAACAACAATCTTTTTATCGGGTTTATCAAAGCGTGTTTTTTACCTTTCAAACATTCTCTATTTCTCTTGGTTCAATCACCTTCTTTTTTGCCGCTTCGATCTGTACGGCTATCTCTTCAGGCGTTAATCTTTCATCAGCATTCTTGCCTGTTATCTGTATAGTGTCTGTCCATCCGAAGTTCTTCAATGCAAATATAGTTGTTGCCGGATGTATCTCTCCATCTGCGCCGCCATGCTCATAATAATATTCAACCTTTAATTTGGCCTGCTCAACAATGGGCGCAAACTCGTCTTTGTGTTGATAGTTTATAAGCGATAACCTCGTTGTAAACCCTAGCGCTAAAGCTAGCCCCGTTACTGTTGGGCGCTCCTTGAGCTTCATCACGGGATTTCCTTCATGGTCGAACTTCTGCACCCATTGTTTCTCTTTGCTGTCTCCTATATATTCCTCACGCCAGTCTTCTTCCCAGCATGAGGCGAAGTATTTATCTATTGCAATCTGCATTTCTTCTGGGGAGCCGTATTTTCTGGGACTGCCCGGCCCTGGTACCGGTATACTTAAATGCTGAAATTCTTTACTGTTATTCGGATGTCCCATAATATTCACCTCACGTAATTTGTGGGTTCTTCCACATCTCAATGCGCCTTATATCTACCCTATATTTCTTTAGCTCAGGAGGCGGTGTTAGCATAGTCCTCAAAAGAGGTACCCATAATCCTAAAGATTGTCCGCATCGTGGGCATTTCATTTTGTTCTCGTTGTAAAAAGCACTCGTTTTTTTGGGTGATTTAAACACATATTCTGTATCGCAATTACTACAGGCACATAAGTATCTACGTCCAAACATCACGGCACCTCTTTCAACCATGCCAATACAATATTTTCTTCCACCTCTTCGCACACCGGACACAGATGATCTGAATATCCAAGCGATCTGAATAATGGCATCTTGTATATCGGCGTGATATAATGCGGCTTCCAATTATACTTAAATTCCTCGTGTTCCTCATATCCCTGTTTTATTCCGTCTAAGACTGCTGTTTTGTTTTCTTCGCTCAAATGTTTATTGTTTTCAAATAAATTAAAAGCATATCGATAAAACGCGTGCCTGCATTCCGGCCTTATTTCCACAGGGAATGACTTAGAATGGTTCGTAATAGTTTTTATTATACCCTCCAGCTTTTTAAGCTGCTCCCGTGCAATTGCGGCGGACAGTTCCGTCATTCTGAGGTTCATACCTACAAGCTGTAAAGCACCTTTAGCGCCGACAACGAGCATTGCGTCATGCTCTGAACGATTCGCCTTGCTTTTCCAGTCGTTTATTACAGCTTCTGAGTGGTTCATAGCCAATCTCAGTTTAAACGCTAAATCATCGTCATTCGTAACCACAATGCCGCCCTCTCCGCACTGAATGTGCTTGTGGCGATTTAATGAGTAAACGCCGATATCTCCGAGCGTTCCGGCGTAGCGTCCCTTATATTTAGCGCCTATGGCCTGTGCAGCATCCTCTATGACGTATATCTTGCGGCCGTACATTTTGCTGTATTTTTCTGCTATGGCGTTTATAGCGTCAGCGTCATATGGCTGTCCAAAAAGATCAACGACAATAATAGCGCGGGTGTGCTCTGTGATGTTTGATTCAACGCTGTGTGGGTCAAGGCAAAAATAATCTGGCTCAATATCGGCAAAAACCGGCTTTGCGCCAAAGTGTAATGGTATAGATGCGGAGCATGTCATACTATACGGTGTGACTATTACTTCGCTTGCCATGCGATCGTTATAGTCTATACTCCAGACGGATTCGTAAAAATCGCGCGGACTCTCATAAGATTGCAGCCCTATCGCCGCACAAGCCATCCACAAACCGGAGGTTGCAGAATTGCAGGCTATAGCGTGCTTAACTCCAAAATATTCAGCCCATTCGCTTTCTAAGGCTTTTATTTCAGGCCCTCCATAGAAATTATCCGACCAATTTCCCTGATACTCGCTGAGAACGCCGCGCTCCATTACTCGGAGTACGGCATCACGTTCTTCTTTGCCTATCATTATTATTTTTCCTCCAAATATTCGTTTATCGCTATAATGGCACAAAAATAAAAAGCCATTCGTATTGTTCCTATGCTTTGCTTTGATATCATCGGCCATGCGCGACTGAATTCATATAAATCGCGGAATTCTTCTTTTGTCATGTCTAGCTTGCGTTTATTTTTTACGTCCACGCATTCCCTGTGAGATTTTCCTGTAAACTCATACAAAGCAATCCAATATGTGATCTCTGTCATTTCATCAGCTCATAACACTTTTCAAGCGCCCTCAGCGCCATATCTCCGTCACATTTTATCGGTTCGCGTCCTTCAAGAAAATTGTATGCATTTTTAACAACATGCCGATGCGAATAGTCATAATAATTCCAAACCGGCTGATCTCCAACTCTAACTTCTGTAAATGTATAATTCTCATATATGACTGCCAGCGCCCAAACTCTGTCCTTATTTTGGCTTTCGTGAAGCTCATATTTTTCGCATCCGACCATATCAAAAAAGTCTGTAGCATGGCTGGCAGTATGCAATAATCCTCTATTATAGACGCATATTCCATATAAAGGCCTGCCGTATTGTATTAAATAATCGTAATGCGGTATAAATCGGCGCGTGTAGTTCACCATAAGCGGAATGCTATTTCGCTTGTACAGCTCGACAATTTCACGCGCTATAATTATGTTATCGCATATAGGTTTTTCGCAAATAACAAGTTTTAAGGAAGAGTTTAAAATCTGCTTTAATGTAATGTAGTGTGCGGTGTCCGGTGTTGCAACAACCGCTATATCAATTTTTCTGTATTCTAAATACGAATCGATTAACACATCAGTAAAGAGCCCATCCCATTTTTCTGCGGCCTTCATCGCACGGTCTGGAACTGAATCGTAAAACCAAAGGTTTGCGCCGCGCTCTTTAAACGCATGTGCGTATGTAATAACTTTATCGCTGTTTTGGTGGTCTGCCCCTGCGCCTTGGCTGCCCGCTCCTATTATCAGAACATTCATTTTGTACCTCATTATTATTTGTTTGTTTTGATTCGTTTGTTGTTTTTACAACAGAATCATAATATTCCTGTAGTTCCTCAAAATAATCCTTCCTCTTGACTTCGGCGACCTTTTTGTACATTTCGGGGTAAGTATCGATAATCCCGATAACCTCCGCACAAGTCAAGCTTAGGTTGTAGCCCTGCCCTTCAAATCCGTAAATAAAACGAATAAGCTCCAAATCTTCCGGCGTATCTAAAGTTACCTCAACGTCTGGCCGGTTTACTCCCGGCGGGGCCGTCCAGTGCAGAATTTTGAATTTGCCTTTATTTTTAGGGTTTAGGTACATCCATGTAGATACATGCTGCCGGTCTATCGGGTTATCTACCTCTTTATTGATACGCTCCAAGGTTCCGGTGCTGAATATCCTGATATCATATCCCCTTGGGAATTCTCTGTGCTTGATATTTGTTATCAGGTCTTGCGACATGTCATAAGCCTGCAAAAGATGGTTTATGTGGTTTGGGTCGATCAGGGGGCAGTCTGCTGTTATTTCAACGATCACATCAACCGCATACGCTTTTGCCGCCTCCAAGACGCGCGATAACACGTTTTCCTCGCTTCCTCTGTAGTAATGGCAGTTCAAACTTGTGCACAGCTCCACAATTGCGTCATCCGCTTTGTTCGTGGTTGTGGCTACTATCACGTCATCGACGCTTGAAGCTCTGCAACGCTCTATGACGCGCTGTAAACACGGTTTTCCGCATATGTCGATAGTCGCCTTGTTCGGCAAGCGCGAACTTCCCTGACGTGCCTGAATAATACAAGCAGATCTCATTATTATTTCTCCCTTAACTTGAATTTATGGTTATTGTTTTTATTGACAATTCTTCCGCTTTTTCTGCTGGAATTAAAAATCCCCGCGATGTGGGCGTTTGTACTTCTTTATACTTTTTTCTGCCGTAAAGCGTTTTTAAGTATTTTTTGGGAAATATAAATATTTTTTCATAATTCCCTATAATATAAAGCCATGTATTATCGTTTCTGTAGATCCCCGAATCAACATACTTAAAATTCGCTGGATCGCTTTTTTCGGCTATCTCAATATATAAGTTTCCTGTACTTTTTACTTTGTCATCAAACTTTATTTCAAATCCGCATTTATTTTCTCCGACTGTATGCTGATATTTTTTACTGCTATAGCTTATTATCGGCAATCCAATTTCATAAAGTTTTTCAACGACAAAATCTTGGTAAGACAATCCCTGTTCTAACTTGTTTCTGTAATATTCGTTCATGCTTCATTTCCCCATACGGTCCATCCGTCAATTCTTTTGCGGGAAAATAGTTCAATCTTATTTCCATGAGTATAAATATCATCTATCATTTGCCTGAATTCTTTCGGCTTTTCTGAATGCTTTCTTGATTTTTCAATCGTGAAAACGCTGTCGTACATTTTATAATTGTCTGGCAAGCAACTTCCGCGTGTGCAAACGAGTAGCAACTCATGCCTTACGCTATTGTAATAACCTTGCCCATGACCGACCTTGTCCCATATAAATGAGGTTTTATATTTAAATCCCCAAGCTTTTATTACTTCAAAGCTTTCTTCTAGCATGGGCGATGTTACCCATAAAAATAGAACCGCATTATCTTCTGCTAATTCTTTTATTGGCAATTCGCAAATATCTTTTAATGGCATCGTTGGATAATGAAATTCCGCGTTTCCCGTTTCCATAGTATTTCCATATTGCCAAGGCGGATCTGCATAGATAATTCTATATTTACCTTTTGGCGGTTCAATTATTTTTGCTTGTTCTTTAACCTCTTCGCGCTTTACGTTTATGTACGCTTTATTGATGCTTAGTTTACCATTCCGTATTTTTTCTTTTACTTCAGATGTTGCTTTTTCTTCAATTTTTTGTACTTTAGCTATGGTGTCGTGCGAAACACCCGCTATATTGGCAAGCGTTTTTGTGGTATTGACCGACTCTTTTATGAAAGCCTTTTCAGAATTCTGAAAAGGCTTTGTATTTTCTCCCGCTGCCCTTAAGTTTTCCTTTGCTTTTCCTGCAAACAATTCTTTTAATTTTAACGCCAACACAGACCTGTCATATGCCGATAAGTTACGCCGTCCAAATTGATTTAATATTATCCACTCTTTAACTTTTTCGCGGTTCTCAAATACTTTATCTGCTGTCGTAAATGATATTCCGTTTTTAGCGCATATTGTATACCTGTTATGACCATCTATTAACGTGCCATTCCAAACAATTAGAGCGTCCCGACAGCCTTCTGAAATAACGCTTTTCTCCAGTTGGTTATATTCGTCTGCCGTCAATGGCGGAATAAGCGACTTAAATTCGTCATCAATAACTATATCCATTTTTCCGTACCTTTCATGTTTTCCGTACCAAAAATAAGCATAAGAAAAGGCAGGGGGTACGGTTTCCCTGCCTCAGCCTTGCAAAGCTGTCTTATGCTATATAAACAACTCTTTGTTGTTTATAACAAATTCATCGTATATCCGCCTATATTCGTCCTTGTCTTCAATCCACGGCGCGTCCTGAAATTGGTTATACAAATAATGTCCTTCCGCTCCGCGCTGCGCCCATTCTGCCAATGTCTGAGGCTCCTGGTATCCGTATTCTTTGCACATATCGGCCATCTTTGTGTCCGGCAGTGGCTTGTAAAACGTTGTGCTAATGAAAAAGTTCGGATTAATCGCCTTAATCTGCCATATGTAGCTAATGGTATCTCTAAGGTCGTCCGGCGTTTCACCTGGACAACCGAAAATGACGCCAGAAACCATTTTTAATTTATTCCGCTTGTAGCAAGAAAGGATTTCGGCGCATCTTTGAAACTTTTCAAGATAGTTTTTTCCTTTTTGCATCATCTCAATAATGTGCGGGCTTCCAGATTCCAGCCCGATTGTGATTTGCTTCAATCCGCTTTTTATTATGTCGTCAAGCCAATCTAGAGGGGTTTTGCATATTTCGTCTGCTCGTCCGTCGCAAATCCATTTTAAATTATGCTTTTTCATTATTTGGGATATTTTCAGCGCTCTGTCTGGTTTTGTAAACAAAGTCGCATCGAACATGACGCATTCCTTGAACGGATAAAGATTCATGAGCGCATCAATGTCGCGCTCAGCCTTATCCATTGGTAAAAAGCAAAGCTCCCGGCGAGTCTTTTGTGCGCAAAACGTACATTGCCCCGGACACGAATAGGAGCTTATATATATAAACCGTTCCGTTGCTGGATTGACGTAGTCCTCTATATTAATCAAATGCCACGGCATATCGAATTCTCCGCGCTCTGCATATCCAGTCCACACAAAGTCTATATAGGGGTCTACAATGCATTGCAGCGGGAATATAGTCGCGTGCGGGCCTCCTAATGTTATCTTTTTTCTTGGATGTGCAGCTTTGATTATTTTAGCCAATCGGTACATGTCTGAAAGCTGAAACCCTGTATAAGAGGATATCATAATTTCGTCCGCCCATTCTGCGTCCGAGCCCCCTAATCTCGTTATGCGCTCGTCATGTATTTTCACTTCATGACCATTGGATAAAAGCTTTGCGGCCACGCAGAGGGCAGATAAGGGCATATAATGAAAATCTTTATGCGGTTCAAGCCTTGGATATATGATTAATATGTTCACCTTATTGCCTCCAGGTATTTGATTATTTTTTGTTCATATGTTTGCTTCATATAGTCCGGATCAAAAAAGTATTCAGACCTTGGCTTGTAAACAATTTCTCCGCCAAACCCTCTTTTAAAAAGCGATATGTTGCGCTCTTTTACTGTCGGCTGATATGTGAGGCTGTTATAAAATTGTTCTCCGAGCTCATAATGGCAAATTCCCTTTTTTCTCAAGACCTCAAAAGTAGCATGTTGGATATAGTGTCCTACATTAAGCGATTGATATTCCGGGTATATGCAGGACATAAAATAATATGCCTGCCCTTCATAATGAAGAATAAATGCATATCCAGCCGTATTTCCTTGTTCTGCGGCCTTTATAAGCGTTCCGTAATCGTATTCAATCCAGTGCCTTAGTATTTTAAAAGTTTGATTCGGCCGCGTCTGTTTTCCCGCTATTTCGAAATATGCGTCCATAAAGTTGTTTACTTTATCTGCGTTTACGATCTCGTAATCAAGAAATTTCTGTCCTTTTTTGATTGCAGCCTTATGTCCTTTTGTCGGATTTACATCATAAGGATTTATAATGCACGTGAACGAAGGAATTTGAAGGTAGCTTTTTATTGCGCTTTCAGCCTGAATTCTTTTTATACCGTAATTTTCAGCTATTTCTTTAATTTTATTAAGCGTTTTATGGTCATCCGGCAAATACGGCACATAGAATTCAACATCTTTTTGCAAAAGCGTAATGCCATCAAACGAGCAGTCGATATATCCGGTGCCGTCGTTTAATAAATAGTTTTTCCATTCTTCTGTCTTCCAAAATTTCATAATATTTTATCACCAATAGCATAATATACTGGTTATTTGGCTCTAGGGTGTAGTTTTTAATCCATCAGCCCATAAAAAGATGCGACAAGCCTTATAAATTCTCCGTGCCATATTTTCGCGGAATCTATCGAGCACGGTATAGCTATGGCTGCTCCCGCTATAGTGTGTGTTCTGTCCCAAAGCACAAGTCTTACAATCTTTATCCTGTCCAGTCCGTTTTTATAAAGTTCCGTGGCTTCTATCGCTTTTCTGACTGCTTCGTATTCTCTCTGCTCAACCGTTGGAAGCTCTCTGATGGCTGCGCTTTCTGTTTTTCTTGACGCCTGCGGCGATCCTCGAATTCCTGAATAACTTGATGTAATCAATTGAGATTGAATATCTTTAAATTTGATGCTTAATTCTGGATATCTGCGTATAATCCCCTTTACGTAAGGCCACCATATGTATCTCGGCTTACTCATAAATCACGCTCCGTTCATTCTCTTTTTAGCGCGTTCTAATAATTTTTACATATTTTTCATTGCTTCACTGCGTGCTATCCTAGTTATCGATTTTCTTATATGGCATTATGTATCAGCATCCTTTTGCGTCCTGCGCTCCAAAATTGAAATATTGCGATAACATGTTTCCTTGTGGTATATACCCTCTATCCTGCAAGTCAAGAGCGTAAGTTCCCGGTCATCATCCATGAGCGCGACCCATTTGTTATCATCCATATTTTGAAGATGGATGACGCCGCTTAACATTACTTCATCGCCGTTTGCTTTTTGATAATGTATGGTCATTCCTTCACCCTCTCTTTCATAGCGATAACCTCGCTGTCTACAATCACATACCCGTTGCACTTAATTTTTGTCCTCTCGATGATATATGGCAATACAGGGCATCTTCCAAGCGCGCGTGATATCGGACGGTACTTTTTGCATGAGCCGCATTTGTCCGTAAGGTCAAGGTTTGGATTATACTTGCCCATCTGCGATCTCCTGTTCATCCATCCATTTAAATGACTTACAGCGATTCCAGTAATATTTAAGCATCCCCGTTAATGCACATTTCTGCTTTTCTACCAGAACTCCGTAAACGCGGTCTTTTACTTCAACTGTTTCTTGACCATGAACGCAGTGTTCGCATGTGTTGTTTGATTTCTTTGTTTTATCTACAGGCTTCATCCCTGCGCCTCCTGTTCATCACCGCCCTCAAAATATTCGCAATCTAAAGACGCCACTATTTCCAATATTTTTTCATGGGCATATTTTGGCATATATTCGCCTATTTTTAATATCATTTGTCCGCATTCACATTCATTATTTATTTTACAGTTTTGACAACAATTCATTCCTGTGCCTCCTGTTCTGCAAGCGCTGCTTCTGCGGCTTCGCGGGTGAGAAAAACGGTCTTTCCAAAGTCTTCCCTGAATAGCCATATCCATTTTAAAGATCTATGAGGCATAGTATTTATTGATTTCGCATTTCTCGCACTTAATCCATTGCATCCGCACGAACCCCATGCGCATCTATCACAATTTGCATTATTATTTGGACATAACTTATATACTGTATCCCCCTCTTTGCACGGCAACACGACATACCGCCCGTCGCGCTCTGCGGCACAGATTTCCTTAAGGAGGTCGAGCGGGATGCCGGAAGTTATAAGTTCACGCAACTTTGCTTCAAATCTTTTCAGTGATTCTTTCGCCATACGTCGCGTATTTTTATTTTTTGAATTAATATACTGCTTTTCATATTCAATTAACGCCTCTATTTCCTCGATACTACGCATTCTCTGTCGCCTCCTTTTGTGCTTGTACCCAACATACTGACAGCAAATCTTTCAAATTAAAACTCGCTCCACAATGAGGACAGGTTGGTTCAAGTCCGGCGTTTTCTCCATGTATGTAATATTGCTCCAGCTTTTTTATTACAACCCTTCGCGGCTTGTAGTTATCTATTTGTCTTCTTTGCTCAAGCATATCGCTTGTTATTCTTTCAATACGCTGATAATGCCTAGCTATTTGAGTAATCGCTTCAAATGGATCAACAATAGCGCCGCAATCTCCGCAATAAACAAGCCTGTTTTGATAGTCAATCTCATAATGAGGCTTATTGCATTGGCACATTTTACGTTTTCCGAATTCAACGCGAGCCACGTCAAATCTTATTATTTCTTTTGGCAGTTCATTCATTCTGTCGCCTCCTTCCGTGGGCCGCGATATTGCCATTCCGTATTTCCATCGTAGCATTTACAACAATAAGTCGTTTCTCCTTCGTGTATACAAGTAAAGCACTTTCTAGGTATATCCGCCTCCATCGCCTCTAGTCTCTCCTTCAGTGCGGCGTTCTCGGCCGCAAGCATTCTGAATTTATCAATAAGTCCTTTTGTCGCCACGTTGTTTTCAGAAGCAAGGTGCTCAATTTGCTCAAGTTGCTCAAAGTTTTCCCCGGCAAAAATAAGATTATCCAGCGCACATTTTCTAAACCACGAAGCACAATATTCTAGGCTTTTGTTCTCAGCCGTAAGCTGTTCGTTTTTGGCCTGTTCTGCTCTCAAAAGCTTAAACGTACCGCAGTTTTCAAGCCGTTCTATACGCTCTATAAAATGTGGGATGACCTTCGAGCAATTTGCTATTTTGTCGAATCCATGTTGCGTAAGTGAGTGGAACGGCGTTTCTAATGCTGTCTGTGCTTCTTCGCACAGCGCCTTGAGCGCGTCTAGGTCAAGCTCGTTATTCATGATGTAGCTCCTTTCGGTGGATGATCATAAAATATCCAACTCGGCCTTTCTTCTGCATAAAACGACATATGCGACGGCGGCGTAATCATTCCATTCTGGCATAAGCAATAATATCCATTATTTCCGTCAAACAATTTGCACACACACCAAACTGGTTTGATCCTTTCACGCAACTGTTCCAGAGTAAGGGGCGCAGGGTTCTCTCTGGCGGCGTGTTTGCGGAGCGCGTCGATTGATAATTTATATGCTTCATTTTCCTCTTTGCATAATGCGCAGATGTCGGGGTCGTCGTCTCCAACCTCAAGATATCCTATGTTGTTTTCTGTTCTGCGAGTTAAAACCTCAATTGCTTCAGCCGTTGTCATCGGTTATCCCTCCTGTGGAATCGTTAATTTTGTAAAATGCGTATGATATCCAGGCCAATTTTCGTCAATTGGAGTTCCGCAATACGGCGGCTCTGTTATCGGAAAACTCCACCACAGCACACTACCCATGTCCTCGTGCCATTCAGATAGCGGCTGTGGATTTGACGCGGCGGCGTGTTCGCGGATGATCTCAGCTATGGCGTTAAGCTTACTATCTCCGGCTATTATTGAGAATTCACCCGAATAGACGTTTGCAAATATCTTTGCTAAATTCAACGCTTTTATCAGTTCTTCGACTTGGTATTTCATGATTGCGCCTCCCGTGGTATATTTGGGCTTAACGATTTAAGAAGATTTAACACCACTTGCGAAATATTTTTGCATTCAAGCGCATTAAGGCAATCGTCGCATATATCTTCTGCGCCTGAAATTTCAAGTAATTGCTCTATTTCTACTAAAGTTTTTTGTTTAAGTTGACTTTCAACTTTTTCTCCACAAATATCGCAAAATACTTTTTTCATAATATCCTCCCCTAAATTTTCACCCTAACCGTCACAAACGGCGGGTCTGGTCTGCTGTACAGGTAGTCATATAACGTCCTCCGTAATCTCATCCGTTATCGTTATTTTCACCATCGGATTTTCTTTGTCTACCGCGAAGTCGTGCGAAAATCCTGCTATATAGCTCCACCCATCATTTCGGATAACCTTGGCAGATACAAGCGCATCCTCTACAAACTTTTGCGCAGCGGCAATGTTTCCTTTGTCTCTCTTCCGATTCGGCTCTACCCACAAATATAATAACCATACGGGCTTCGTAAATCGTACCTGAGGTATCTGTCGGAGTATAGACCACCCGATATGTTCTTCCGTGTCTCGCTTCAGCTTCGCAGCTGCATGGCGGTTTCGGCGCTCCATGTCTGAATCTCATTGAATCCCGGCAGGCGTCCAGAAATGATGATATGCGCTGTCATGGTCTATCCATTTCCGCCCGAAGGTCTGCTTTGATGTAATAATCGCGCCCGTATAATTTGCATAGGCGTTCGGCTTCATGTCCAAAGTCGTGCCATTTAATATTTGACGGAAAGTAATTCAGCTTGCCGATCTTAATTTTATCGAAATTGTCTCCGTAGTCGATTATCAGCTTAAATATTGCGTCTGGCTCTAAAACAGGTTCACACGATATCCATGTCTTAATTCCAAGATCCATCGCCCTCGCTAACGCAATCAAACGGACAAACGGCGTGTTGGCATTTGGCTCTGCCGTTTTTGCCAACAATGTGTTGCACGATATTGTCGTTCCAAACCAATCATCGCCATCCAATAAATCAAGCACATCATATTCGATAGCTCTACTTGGATTTTTTGTTAGTATCTGTACGTGATTTCCATAGGCTTTTAAGAGTTTTATAATAGAGATTGTCGCTATATCTTCAACTCCTTTTGGAAACGGATCACATGTAAAACACAGGTGTATAAGTTTGCCTGTAATCTGTTCTTTTTCAAGCTGATGCTTTGTTGCCTCAACAATTCCCGGGCGAGGCTCTACCTTTGTGAAGTCCCTACCGTACCGTGCCGCCATCTTTGCGGCATAGCAGTAATAGCACCCGTGGGGACAACCTGTATAGATGTTAATGCATAAGTCCCCGTATTCTTTCGCGCGGCCTTTTGGCTCGTATAATGGCTTCATTTGGTTTCCTCCGGCTTCTCGCAGCGCTCAACATCGCGCTGGCCGTCGGAACAAAAACCGTCAGGCTTAACTTCGTTCCATGCTCCGCTATATGCGTGAGCTTCGTCATAACGCTTCAGGCAGATAAGCTTTCCGTGATCGTCGTGGGTGTGTATGCAATCCCCGCAGCGCACGATATCAGGAGTACGTCGGTTCCATGCGGCGGCGGCTTTTTCTGGAGTTTCAAACTCTCCAATTTCTCCGCCGCAATCTTCGCATATGACTCCATATGTCGTTGAGTCTGTTTCTGCATAGTATATTTCCTGATTATGAACTCCGTCCGATTCCTCGCAGAACGGGCATGGCTCAAGATGTAATTCGCTCATTGATTTTACCTCACTTTCACATATACCGCTCTGCGGCTCGTTGTTGCGTAGCATTCAGCATTCGTCTTGCAGGCAACGTCTACGACACCCTTCGGTACTCCCCGGTCGTTTACTATGCGTTCGCCTATCCCAATGATAAAGATTCGTGTCCCGAACGATAAGCCCTTCATGGCAACGTCACGGCCCGGTATGATGCGCTCCCCGCTGGCTCCGATCCCGATGTTCGCGCTCCCCGGCTGTTTGCCGCATTGAAAAGGGTCTGTCGGTACGTAGCCGTAGATTTGATGGATGCCGATAAACTTGTACGGGTTTGTCTCTATTGCCGCATCTGTAGGACAGTAGTCGTATACTGCGTATGCGTCGGTTGTTACGCAGATTGTCAGTGCGAGAATAATCAGGGCGATGAGCGTTATCTTTTTCATAAATTTACCGCCAAATCGCAATCATACTAGGAAACGGGGCTGTATTATCTGCTCCAACAAAACGAATACGCCCTTCTACAAATCGTATTTCTGCGTATG
>JAQTSP010000040.1 GCA_028711205.1 Eubacteriales bacterium
TCAACGCCGTCGATTTCGCGAAAATGGCAGAGCAGTCGGGCGCAAGCGCTGTCACTGTCCATGGCCGGACAAGACAGCAGTTCTACAGCGGAAAATCGGACAATGGTATCATTGCAGAGGTCAAAAACGCTGTGGCGATCCCGGTCATCGGCAGCGGCGATATTTTCAGTGCGACCGATGCGGCGGCCATGCTTGACAACACAGGCTGCGACGCAATCATGGTGGCAAGAGGCGCTCTCGGTAATCCGTTTATCTTCAGGGAAATACACCATTATTTGACAGGCGAAGCGCCTGTCCGCGCAACGCCGGAGGAAAAAGCCGCCGCGCTTTTAAGGCAGGCCGCTCTGAGCGTTGCCGAGAAAGGCGAACCGTCCGCGATGCGCCAGATAAGAAAGCACGCGGCGTGGTATCTTAAGGGCATAAGAGGAGCGGCAAAACTAAGAGAATCTGCGGTAAGGTTAAAGACGCTTGAGGATTTAGAGAAACTGCTTGCGGTGTTCTTAAAGCTTTGAATTGACGGGGCGAAAACCGGATTATCAGTGTAAAAAACAAAAAATAATCCAGGTTGAAAAAAGTCGGGATTTGTATTATAGTATATGTTAATCTGCATATATGCAACGTGGTGGTAAATAATCTTAAGAGGAGTTTTATAAATAGATGGGCCTATTTGAATTTAATGATGTGGGAATAGATCTCGGCACGGCGAGTGTCCTTGTCTATGTGAAAGGCAAAGGCATCGTGCTTCGCGAGCCTTCCGTGGTCGCAGTCAACAGAAATACGGGGGAACTCTTGGCGATCGGAGAGGACGCGCGCGTCATGCTTGGAAGAACACCCGGAAACATCGTTGCTGTGCGCCCGCTTCGAAACGGCGTGATATCAAACTTTCATGATACTGAAAGGATGCTCAGATATTTCTTGCGCAAAGTCATCGGGAGAAGGCTGTTTTTTAAACCGCGGGTCATCGTATGCGTACCGTCCGGCGTGACTGAGGTTGAGAGGCGTTCGGTCATAGAAGCGACAGAAGAAGCGGGTGCGAGGCATACCGCTTTGATCGAAGAACCAATGGCTGCGGCGATCGGTGCAAATATTGATATTGCGGCGCCGTTTGGGAACCTGGTCATGGACATCGGCGGCGGCACAACAGATATCGCCGTGATATCTCTTGGCGGCATCGTCATCAGCGACTCGGTTAAAGTCGCGGGCGACAAGTTTGACGAAGCCATTGTGCGTTATATGAAAAAGAAACATAATATGCTTATCGGGGACCGTACGGCCGAGGAGGTCAAGATCAACATCGGTTCCGCTTTTCCCCGGAAAGAGCAGATCTATATGGAAGTCGCCGGCCGGAACCTCATTTCAGGCCTTCCAAAGATGGTCACGGTGAGCTCAAACGAGACAATCGAGGCGTTCGAAGAGCCGCTGCACACCATGATGGAAACGCTTCACGGCGTTCTTGAGCGTATTCCGCCGGAGCTGACCTCGGACATTGCCGACAACGGTATTTGCATGACTGGCGGCGGTTCGCTTTTGTACGGCCTCGACAGGCTGCTGAGCGAAAAAACCGGCATACCGTGTTATGTCGCGGAAGACGCGATTTCCTGTGTCGCTATCGGTACGGGCCTCGCGCTTGACAATATGGATCTTTATGCAAACGGCACGGTATATGATTACCGCAGAGGCGAATACTACGATAATTACTAAATAATAAAAGCATGCCTATTTGACATGTCTTTTTTTGTTTTTATATCCCTGACGCTTTGTATGATAAGGAGAACACTGTTGGAAATAAAAGATTTTGAGAATTCCCGAAAACCAAAAAACAGATATGGCTTGGTGATAAAAATATTGCTCGGCGTTTTTTGTGTGCTTGTCGTCACCGCGGGCGTGTTTATATACACTTTATATACCATGGCGACTGACGATAACACAAGTTCGCTCTTTGAAGACCCCAGAGAAGAAGCTGTGGTCAATGACAGCGACCAGGTCATTATCGTACCGGATAATGAGACGAGTGCCAGCTCAGGCACCATCGAGTATAACGGAAAAACATATGCGAAAAACGAGAATATCGTCAACCTTCTCTTTCTCGGTATCGACAGCGACAACGAACGCGAAGCGCTCCAGATGGGATACAGAAGCGATATGGTGATGGTCTGCGCGGTCGATGTCGCGACCAAGACGGCCACGCTGATTTCCATCCCGCGCGATACATATACGACCGTATACAAGATCGATATGGATACAGGTACGGTCTCGGATACCGAGCAAAACAGGATCAACACCGCTTTTACGTTTGGCGGCGGTTTCAAGCGTTATTCTTTCTGGAATTCTTATACGTGTGTTGAGATGTTTTTGGAAAGGCGCTGCGAGCTTGAAACCGATCTCGACTTCACGCTTGATATACCGGTCTACCTCTACGCCGGTATCGATATGGACGGGATCGCTTCGGTTGCTTCGGCTGTCGGCGGTGTCGAAGTCACGCTTGACACCTATATTCCGGGTGTCGGGAACGAGGGACAAACATTAACCCTAAAGGGTGAAAAAGCAGAGACATATTTAAGAGACAGGCACAACTCATCGGGTGCCGATATTGGCAGATCTGCCCACCAAAGGACATTTATGATCTCGCTTGCGAAGAAGATCAAAAGCATGGGCGCCGTGGATATGATGACAAGCCTGTATGATACGCTGCAAAACGATGTGTATACAAATCTTTCGCTGGAACAAATTCTCGATTTTGCAAAGATACTGTTGAATGTGGATGTCGACGCGATAGAACAATATACGATAGAAGGCACAAGCGCAAAGAGTGGAACTGCTTACTATTATCACGATGAAGAAGCGACATTAGAACTTTTGCTCGACATCTATTATGTTGAGGTTTCCTGAAAAAACACCTTGCCCGCTGTTTCATATTCAGCGGGCTTTTTTATTTTTTAAATAATGCTTGCATATTCTTTATTACTGTCATATTCTTGAGTTACAGTATATGTCAACGCGAACAGGTGCCAGGAGGTGTAATATATGTATAAAACGGCCTATGTGCTGGGGCTGATCGGTTCTATTGTCGGCATTATCGCAACGCTGCTGATGCTGATCATCCGTCTGTTCATCAGCTTCATTTTCAGCATAATGGACTCCGTCTTTGATGGCGCAGGCTTGGAAAGTATTAACGGGTATATGAGCGCATATGCTTCCGCCGCGGTGATCGCCGGCTTTTTTCTTGCCGCCGCCGCGGTAATCCTCGGATTTATCGGGTCGTCCAGGTTGAAAAAGAACCGCAGAAAAGGCGGCGTGTTGCTGATCATTGCGGGCGGGTTTTCGCTGATTATCACCGCGGTACTGTCATTGATTTCTGTTTTCTTGGGAGTATGGTTCGCTGTGCCCGCGGCGCTTCTGCTGACCGGCGGTATCATGGCCGCCGCAAAAAAAGAACAAGCCCAAGATATTCTAAACGCATGACAAAGCCCCGAGTTTTGGTGTTCGGGGCTTTGTTGTTTTTTGTGTTCTTTATTCCGTTTCGTCAAGGCTTTGAAGCCACATTTCCACCTCTGCGTCCGACGGCATCCGCCAGTCTCCTCTTGGCGAAAGCGACACGCTTCCCACCTTCGGGCCGTCCGGCATGCACGAGCGCTTGAACTGTGACGCGAAAAACCGCTTATAGAACCGTTTCAGCTGTTCTTTCAACTCGGCCCGCGAATACGCGCCAAATGCTTTGCCGGCAAGAAGCAGTATCTTTTTCGGCGACATTTCGAACCTGAGTATATAGTACATAAAAAAGTCGTTGAGATCGTAAGCCCCTATCTGTTTTTGCGTATCCTGACGCTCGTCGCTGCCGCTTGGCGGCAGAAGCTCGGGAGAAGGCGGTATCGACACGATCTCTTCTGCGATCGCGCTCAGTATTTCGTCGTCCCTTGATACGTACAAAACCATTTCTTTGATCAGCGTTTTTGCCACTCCGGCATTGACGCCATACATCGATATCTGGTCTCCGGCGTACGTGCAGAAACCAAGCGCAAGCTCGGAGAGATCGCCCGTGCCCACGACAAGGCCGCTATGCTGGTTCGCGAGATCCATCAGCACCTGCGTGCGTTCCCTTGCCTGCGCATTCTCGTATGTGATGTCGGCGGCGCCGCTGTGCCCCAGGTCTTTCAGATGCGCTTTTGCCGCGCCGACGATGCTGATTTCCTTCAGCTTTGCGCCTGTCGCGCGGACCAGCCGCCTTGCCAGCTCCTGCGTTGCGTCCGTGCTGCCAAACCCGGGCATGACAACGCCGATCACCGCGTCTTTTTTTACGCCGATACGCTGCACCGCTTCGCTTGCAACCATCAGCGCAAGCGCCGAATCAAGGCCGCCCGATACGCCGATGACCACGCACCCGGATCCGGTATGCCGCAGCCTGCGCTCAAGCGCGGTCACCTGTATATTAAACACTTCTTTGCAGCGCGCGTCCCTTTGCCCTGCTTCGCCGGGTACAAACGGCATTTTGTCGATCTTTCTGTATTTGGGTTCCGTCTCTTTGGCGTTGAACATCACGCGCCTGTACTGTTTTTCCGGTCCTTGCGTAATAAACGTGTTCTTGAGTATCCTGTCGTGAGACAGCCTGTGCAGGTCAAACTCTGTCACGCTCATATGCGGTTCAAACGAAAACCGTTCAGAACTCTCCAAGAGATAACCGTTTTCGGCCAGCACGGCATGGCCGCCGAACACCGTGTCCGTTGTCGATTCTCCGGGCCCGGCGGACACATACATGAAACCGCCGATATACCGCCCCGACTGATGCTTGATCATCTCCTGCCTGTACCCGCTTTTCCCCGCGAGCTCGTTGCTTGCCGAAATGTTGATGAACAATGTGGCGCCCGCCATCGCCTGATACGCGTGCGGCGGAAACGGTACCCACAGATCCTCGCACAGCTCGACGCCAAAGACAAGCTCGCGTATCTGTTCGCATTCAAACAGTATATCCGTGCCGAACGGCGCTGTCTGCCCCGCGAGTTTGACCGTTTTTCCCACCACGTCGATGCCCGACGCGAACCACCGCTGCTCATAATATTCCGAATAATTCGGGATATACGCTTTCGGCACGACACCCAGCAGGCGCCCCGACTGGAAAACGACCGCCGCGTTATAGAGCTTGTCGGATGAATAAACAGGCAAACCGACGATCGCGAGCGCTTTCGTATGCGCCGTTTCATCCAAAAGCTGTTTTAACGTATCCTGGCTCTGCTCTAAAATGCTTCTCTGCCTGAAAAGATCGCCAAGCGTATACGATGTGATGCAAAGCTCGGGAAAAGCAACGATGCTGACGCCCTTTTCTTCGGCATCAAACATCATGGCCAATATGTTTTCCTTATTTTTTTTCAGATTGCCCACCGCGACCTTTGGCACCGCGGCAGCGGCCCTGATCAATCCACTGTTCATTGATATCCCCTCCGTTAAACCGCTATTCTTCAAGCAGGGCGTAATCAAACAGATCCCATTTTTCTATCAGCGCGTCCAGCGTACCGTCCTTCTGCATATCACGCAGCGTATCATCGACGGCATCGCAAAACACGCCAAGCAGCTTGCTCACTTCCACACAATAAGGATGCGGCATAAACCGCTCCGACAGCAGAAGCATTCCTGCTTTTCCGTATATCTTCAAAAAAATCTCGTTTGCACATACACCGTCGACAAACCCTAAGCGAAGCGCTTCAACAGCCTCCTGGTATGACGCATAGACTTCAACAGCCGCGTCAATGTCATGCGCGCCAAGATAGGCTTCCAGTTTTGTATCATAATCTTCATCTTCGCTTTCGCTTTCGGCAAAAGACCCCTGTACGACCGCAACAATACCGCCGTCTAATCCGTCTTCGCTTGTCATCGCGCCCTCCATCACAAGAAACGCGGCGCCGTCCGAATAGTATGCGGATGAATAGTTTATCCCGCTGGCGCTTCCCTCGATCGAAGCGCCAAACGCGATATCAAGATCTCCGTTAATCAAAAGCGCGTCTTTTGTCTCTGAGGTCACCAGTACATAGTTGACCAGTATATCTTGCCCGAAAAACCGGCTTGCAATCTCGTCCGCGATGTCTTTTTCAAGGCCTTCAAATGTACCTGTTTCCTCGTTATACGTACACAGCGCGTCGATATCGCCACGTAATCCGATGTTGATAACGCCGCGCGCGGCAACACTGTCCACAGCCGCTTGCTTCTGAGCTCTTTCCCGGCCTGCCGACGTCACAAAAAGTATAACCAGGAAAACAACGATAACGGCCAACGCTGAGACGATTATTTTTAATTGCTTTTTATTGATACGTATGAGCCGTCTTTTTTTTAATCTCAACGCCGTTCACCATGATACCGGAAATGACCGGGGAGAGGCATGCTCTCCCCGAAACCGGTGTATTCCTTCGATAATATGCTATACGAGTCCCCCTTTACTTTTCAGCAAATCAATAATGACAATCGATATGAAGGAATACGCATCTTTTTTGAACAGTAACCTTTTGAAAATCCAACCGATGAGTCATATCACTCATACTGATGATTGTACAACATATAGTATATTATTTCAATAGTTACCACAAAAACACGTACTCCCGATGGCTATTTTTTTCACTGATTTTCGGGTTCCTCCTCCTCTTCATCGGTATGCACAAGCGCCACCGACACAACTTTTGCTTCTTCGCCGACATTCATCAGCTTGACGCCCTGCGTGTCCCTGCCGATCACGGATATTTCATCCACCCGCATGCGGATGATGATGCCGGCGTCGTTGATCAGCATGATATCCTCGCTGCCGTCCACAAGCTTCAGCGCGCACAGATCGCCCGTTTTTTCCGTCGTCTTCAGCGTCTTGATGCCGATACCGCCTCTTTTTTGAATCCTGTATTCGGAAACTGCTGTGCGCTTGCCATAGCCGTTTTCGGATATCACAAGCACCTCGGTGTCCGGCCTCGCGATACCGATGCCCACAACGCTGTCACCGGCGCGCAGCGTGACGGATTTGACGCCCATCGCCGTACGACCCATGTCGCGCACATCCTCTTCCAAAAACATGACCGACATGCCTTTGGCCGTGCCCACGATCAGCTCATCACTGCCGCTGGTCTCGAGTACGCCGATCAGCTCGTCATCTTCCCTGAGGCCGATCGCGATCAGCCCGCTTTGCCGGATATTCTTGAACGCGCTGACGGGCGTTTTCTTGATAAAACCGTTCTTTGTGGCAATAACAAGCATCGTGTCGTCGTTGAAATCCGTGATCGGGAAAACGGCCGATACTTTTTCGCCCGCGTCAAGCTGCAGCAGATTGACAATCGCCATGCCTTTGGCCGTCCGGCCGGTTTCGGGAAGCTCATAACACTTGCGCCGGTACACCTTGCCCATATTCGTAAAGAACAGCAGATGGCTGTGCGTCGACGTGACCATCACATGCTCCGCGAAATCTTCCTCGCGGGTGGAAAGGCCGGTGATACCGCGGCCGCCGCGGCGCTGCGTTTTGTACGTATCCGAACGGAGGCGCTTGACATATCCGAAATGCGTCAGCGTGACCACCATCTCTTCTTCCTGTATCAGCTCGTCAAGATCGATATCCTCGACCGAGAAAGCGATCTCTGTGCGCCGTTCATCCGCGTATTTTTCCTTGATCTCCAGCATCTCCTGCTTGATGATGTCAAGCACCATGTGCGGCGTGGCGAGCACCTGTTTTAAATAGGCGATGCGCTCTTTCAAATTCTCATATTCGCTTGTTATCTTGTCGCGCTCAAGCCCTGTCAGCCTTTGCAGCCGCATATCGAGTATCGCCTGCGCCTGTTTTTCACTGAGCGCGAACCGTGACATCAGCGATTCCCTGGCTGTCGGTACATCGGGCGATTTTTTGATCATCTCGACGATCTCGTCGATGTTGTCTAGCGCGATGATCAGCCCTTCGAGGATATGCGCGCGCGCTTCCGCTTTCTCAAGCTCATACCGCGTACGGCGCACAATCACGTCCTTCTGGTGCTCAAGATAGTGATAGAGCATCTCTTTGAGGTTCAGCACCTTCGGTTCGCCGTCCACAAGCGCCAGCATGATGACGCCGAACGTGTCCTGCATCTGCGTGTGCTTGTAAAGCCTGTTTAGTATCACATTCGCGTTGACATCCTTTTTTAATTCGATCACGATGCGCATGCCGCGCTTGTCGCTCTCGTCGCGAATATCCGATATCCCCTCGATATTCTTATCCTGCACAAGATCCGCGATCCGCGTTATCAGCGCCGCTTTGTTGACCTGATACGGCAGCTCAGTCACGATGATACGCTGCCTGCCCGCCTTGAACTCATCGATCTCGGCGCGGGCGCGTACGGTGATCTTGCCCCGGCCGGTATGATACGCCCCCAGTATGCCCGCGGTACCCATCACGATGCCGGCTGTTGGAAAATCAGGGCCTTTGATGTGCTGCATCATATCGTCTACCGTGGCATCCGGGTCGTCGATCAGGCACACCGCCGCGTCGATCACCTCGCCCAGATTGTGCGGCGGTATGTTTGTCGCCATGCCGACCGCGATACCGCCTGTGCCGTTGACAAGCAGGTTCGGGTATTTCGACGGCATTACGCAAGGCTGCATCAGCGTTTCGTCAAAGTTCGGGTAAAAATCGACGGTGTTTTTTTCGATATCGCGCAGAAGCTCCATCGCGATACGTGACAGTTTGGCCTCGGTGTACCGCATCGCGGCAGGCGAATCGCCGTCGACGCTGCCGAAGTTACCGTGGCCGCTGACGAGCATGTGCCGCGTCGAGAAATCCTGTGCCATTCTGACCATCGCCAGATACACGGCGCTGTCTCCGTGCGGATGGTATTTGCCAAGCACGTCGCCGACGATACGCGCACTTTTTCGAAACGGTTTGTCGGGAGACAGGCCAAGTTCTGTCATCGAATACAGTATGCGCCGGTGCACCGGTTTTAAGCCGTCGCGTACATCGGGCAGCGCGCGGTTGATGATGACCGCCATCGCGTAGGATATAAACGACGTTTTCATCTCTTTTTCTATGTCAATGGGTATTATTGCTTTTCTTTTCTCTTCCAATGTCTTTCACCTCTGCCTTTAAACGTCAAGATTGACGACAAGCTTCGCGTTCTGTTCGATAAACTCGCGCCGCGGCTCGACCGCGTCGCCCATCAGTATTGTAAATATCTCTTCCGCCTCGATCGCGTTTTCAAGAGACACCTGCAAAAGCGTCCGGTTATCCGGATCCATCGTCGTGTCCCAAAGCTGATCCGGATTCATCTCTCCAAGCCCTTTATAGCGCTGTATCGCGATACCGTCCTTGCCGATCTCTTCCAAATAAGCCTCGAGTGCCTCATCGCTGTAAAGATACTTTTCGGTCTTGTTTTTGGCGACCTTATAGAGCGGCGGCTGTGCGATATAGACATGGCCGGCTTCGATCAGCTCGCGCATATAGCGATAGAAAAACGTCAGAAGCAGTATGCGGATATGGCTGCCGTCGACATCCGCGTCGGTCATGCATATGATACGGTTATACCTGAGCTTCTCAACGTCAAACTCTTCGCCGATGCCCGCGCCGAACGCGGTGGCCATCGCCCGTATCTCGGCATTGGCAAGCGCTCTGTCCTGCCGCGTCTTTTCAACGTTCAGTATCTTTCCGCGAAGCGGCAGTATCGCCTGGAACCGCCGGTCGCGCCCCTGTTTCGCGCTGCCGCCCGCGCTGTCGCCCTCGACGATGAATATCTCGCATTTATCCGCGTCTTTTTCGCTGCAATCGGCAAGCTTTCCGGGCAATGCCGCGCTCTCGAGCGCGGATTTTCTCCGCGTCAGCTCCCTTGCTTTTCTCGCGGCCTCACGCGCGTGTTTAGCGGTCAGGCACTTGCCCAGTATCTCTTTGGCGATACCCGGGTTTTCCTCCAGATACGCCTTAAGCTCTGCGGCCAGCGCGCCGTCGACAAGCGGCCTTATCTCGCTGTTGCCAAGCTTGGTTTTTGTCTGTCCTTCAAACTGCGGCTCGGCAAGCTTGACGCTGATGATGGCGGTGAGACCCTCCCTGATATCCTCGCCCGACAAGTTTTCTTCTTTGTCTTTGATGATACCGAACCGCCGGGCGTAATCGTTCATCACGCGGGTCAATCCCGACTTGAACCCCAAAAGATGCGAACCGCCCTCGTGTGTCGGTATATTGTTCGCAAAGGTATAGATGTTTTCGTTGTACGATTCGTTGTACTGCATGGCGATTTCTACGACCGAAGTGTCTTTCTCGGTGCAAAAATAGATCGGCTCGCTGTGAAGCGTTGTTTTATTTTTGTTCAGATATTTGACAAACGAAACGATACCGCCTTCAAAGCAATAAACGCTTTGTTTGCCATCGCGCTCGTCATTGATCGCAATGCGCACGCCCTTGTTTAAAAACGCAAGTTCTCTCAACCGGGCTTTCAGCGTATCGAAAAGAAAATCCAGTGTTTCAAATATCTCGTCGTCCGGCCAGAACTGTATCGCCGTGCCTGTTTCACCGGTATCGCCTATGATCTCGATATCGCCCTCCGGTTCGCCTCTTTTAAAGCTCATTTGATATATCTTGCCGTTTCTTTTTATCACCGCGATCAGCTTTTTTGACAGCGCGTTGACGACCGACACGCCGACGCCGTGCAGCCCGCCCGAAACTTTGTAACCGTCCCCGCCGAATTTGCCGCCCGCGTGCAGCATCGTCAGCGCCACCTCGAGAGACGATTTACCCACTTTCGGATGGGTGTCGACGGGTATGCCGCGACCGTTGTCCTCGATGTATGCGCTACCGTCACATTTCAGCGTTACGCTGATGCTGTCACAAAAACCTGCCATCGCCTCGTCGACCGAATTGTCCACGACCTCGTATACAAGATGATGCAGGCCTCTGGCGTCCGTCGAGCCAATGTACATACCCGGCCGTTTGCGCACGGGCTCGAGACCTTCGAGAACCTGTATCTGCGAAGCGTCATATTCTTTCTTTAATGCGTCCATTGTTGTCTCCTTATATAAAATAATTAATTTTTTGACCGTTTGTAAAGCGTTGCGGGGGATATGGGGGAGTAATAGATAAAAAATTTATCAAGAAATTTCGCGATCACAACGGATTTAATGTTGTATTTCTCTATGTAGATATTATGCGCGCTGTCGCTGATCTTTTTTAAGAAGTTGTTTGTATCGTCGTTTGATCTCGCTTCTTTATAGTCAAGTATCAATATCACGTCTTTGAGGGGAACCATCGTGTCTTTTCCAATATGAAGCACCATATTTTTCTCCTTGCCATATAAATATCATAAAACCTACAATATATTATATATATTATATACAAAAACTCAAAATATTAAAAGAAAAATTTGTGTTTTGAGTGAAAAATATACCACTTACTTTTTAAATTTTCCACAGCCGATTTCCTGAATGTCCATGTTGCGCGTGCGCCAAAAACCATATATACTAAAACGGTAAAATCAGCATATTTAGGAGTTTCTTTGTATGTCGCGTGTAAAACGAATATTTGTGGAAAAAAAAGAAGGGTTTGATGTCAAAGCAAAAAAGGCGTTTGGCGATTTTCGCGACACGCTTGGCAAGAAATCCCTGAAAAACGTGAGAATATTAAACCGGTATGATATCGAGGATTTAAGCGATAAGGATTTTGACGCCGCGGTGGCCAACGTATTGAGCGAGCCTGCCGTCGATATGGTGTATTATGATACATACGATATGGAAGATGGCGATGTTTCTTTTGCCACTGAATATCTTCCGGGGCAATACGACCAGCGCGCGGACAGCGCAGCGCAGTGTATCGCGCTGTTAACACGAAGCAGCCCTCCTGTCGTCAAGTGCGCCACAGTATACATACTGACCGGTGTGGACAAAAACGATACAGAGGATATCAAGAAGTATATCATCAATCCTGTCGATTCAAGGCTGGCCGGGGATGCGCTGCCCGACACGCTGAAAGAAACACTGCCAGAGCCGCCCGATGTCGAAATACTCACAGGTTTCTGCGGCCTTGACACGGACGGATTATTGGCGTTTTTGTCCGATTATACGCTGGCAATGAGCTTTGATGATCTTCTGTTCGTACAGTGTTATTTCAAAAACGATGAGAAGCGCGACCCGACGGTCGCCGAGATTCGCGTAATCGACACCTACTGGTCGGATCACTGCCGGCATACCACATTTTTAACGCGTCTCCAGCATGTCACTTTCGACGAAAGCGCAAAGAACGTTGAAAAAGTTTACGGGGAATATCTCAAATCCAGAGAATTCGTCTACGGGGACAGAGAAAAGGATATCTGCCTGATGGATATCGCAACGATATACGCCAAAGAAGCGGGGAAATCTGGCCTGACGGAAGGGTTTGATGCGTCGGAAGAGATCAACGCGTGCTCGATCAAACAAAAAGTGGTCGTGGACGGTAAAGAGCAGGACTATCTCATCATGTTCAAGAACGAGACGCACAACCATCCGACAGAGATCGAGCCTTTCGGCGGCGCGGCCACATGCCTTGGCGGCGCGATCAGGGACCCGCTTAGCGGCCGGTCGTATGTGTACCACGCGATGCGCGTCACCGGCAGCGGCGACCCGAGAGAGAAAATCAAAGACACAATGCCCGGCAAGCTGCCGCAGCTCAAGATCTGTAAGGAAGCGGCCGAAGGGTATTCGTCATATGGTAATCAGATTGGCCTCGCCACCGGGCTTGTGGACGAGATCTACCACGACGGGTACAAGGCCAAACGCATGGAGCTGGGCGCGGTTATCGGCGCGGCACCCGCCGAAAACGTGGTGCGTCATGCGCCGCAGCCGGGCGATATCATACTGCTGCTGGGCGGCGCCACGGGCCGTGACGGCTGCGGCGGCGCCACCGGGGCTTCAAAGGTGCACGATTTGCAGTCGATCGATACGTGCGGCGCCGAAGTCCAGAAGGGCAATCCCTTGACGGAACGCAAGCTGCAGCGGCTTTTCAGAAACAAAGAATTCTCAACACTGATCAAGCGATGCAACGATTTCGGCGCCGGCGGCGTCTGTGTGGCCATCGGTGAGCTCTCGGACGGCGTCCGTGTCAATCTCGACGCGGTGCGCAAGAAATATGAAGGGCTCAGCGGCACAGAGCTTGCGATATCCGAAAGCCAGGAACGTATGGCGGTCGTGATCGACCCGAAAGATCTGGACACCGTTTTAGCACTCGCGGCAGAGGAGAACCTGCATGCCGCGAAAGTGGCCGATGTGACGGACGCCGGCAAAATGGAGCTTTTATGGCGCGGCAAGCCGATCGTTCGCATCAAACGTTCTTTCCTTGACACAAACGGCGCGACGGCAACGGCGGATGCGAGGGTCTGTGATCTGCAGACAGAGGATCTTTTTGCGGAACCGTTTAATGGCGGATTCAAAGACAGGCTGATGTCGATGATGTCCGATATCAACATATGCTCAAAAAAGGGCCTGATCGAGATGTTCGACTCGACCATCGGCACCGGCACGGTGACGATGCCGCTCGGCGGCGCTCATCAGCTGACGCCAACGCAGGCGATGGCCGCGAAGATCGCCTCACACGGCGAATGCGGCACGGCCAGCCTTTTCTCGTACGGGTTCGACCCTTACCTGATGGAAAAAAATCCGTTTATCGGCGCGGTCTATTCGGTGATACTGTCGCTTGCCAAGCTCACCGCAACGGGCGGCGATGTCTCGCGTGCGTGGCTGACGCTTCAGGAATATTTCGAACGTATGGGCAGCGAACAAACCTGGGGAAAACCGCTATCGGCGCTGCTGGGCGCGTGGTGGGCGCAAAAGAACATGGGCACGCCCGCGATCGGCGGTAAAGACTCGATGTCGGGCACGTTCGAGGATATCCATGTGCCACCGACGCTTGTTTCGTTCGCGCTCTGCACGGAGGACGCGGACAATATCATCAGCCCTGAGTTCAAACGGCCTTCCGGCACGATATACCGAGTCCGCATCG
>JAQTSP010000041.1 GCA_028711205.1 Eubacteriales bacterium
CTTTGGCTTTTGCCGTTTGTGTATCTCTCCTCGATAAGCTGCTTCTCTATATCGTTTAAATGCGCGATGCAGTATTGAAGGAAATCTCTGTTTTCAATCTTTTCATATTCGTCGTCCGTGTTGCCAAGCAGTTTGATCAGCTTGATGTCCTCATTGATCGCGATGTAATTATCGAGCGATGTCGCATATGCCGCAGACTGTGTTTCCATCAGCTCTAATACGCGCTCGATGGAAATATCAAGATAATCCGCGATTTCTTCGGGCGTCACGCTGCGCCCGTGCTGGGAGGAAAGATACTCTTTCGTGTCATCGAGTTTTCTGATCATTTCGCTGTCCCGCCGGGATATCCTGATCGTGCGCGTCTTGTCTCTAAAATAGTTCTTTATCTCTCCGACAAGCGTCGGCGTGGCAAAGCTTGCAAACTTAACGCCACGGTCAGTCTCGTACCTGTCGACCGCCTTGATAAGCGAAAGCGACGCGACCTGAAAAAGATCGTCATACTCGACGCCTCTGCCCACAAATTTCTTCGCGACAATTTCGGCGATATACAAATATTTTTTTAAGAGGTACTCTCTTAGCGCGTCGTCTTTATGTTTCTCGTAGCGCGAAAAAAGCTCCTGTTCAGTCATCTTTTTTAACTGACTACTCATACCCGACCCCAGATCAATTATTGCTTCTTATAAAAGCTTACACCTTTTATTATATCATCCTCATAAACAAACTCGCATTTATCAACAAGCGCCTCCAGCAGATACCGGCTTAAGTCACTTGTCTCATCCTCTTGCTTGCTGCCTTTTGTTTGTCCTGCCGCGATAATATCCATCTTGATGCCGTCTCCTGCCACAATGCTGATATCCAGCGTCTCCGGGACAGATGAAAGCAGAAGCACACAAGCCTCCGCGCTGGCGACTTTTAAATCTTCAATATCGTCCACATCAAAACCGATACGCTCGGCGATGGCTGAAACGGCAAGCCTTATCGCGAGTATATAATCCGGCTTGGCGGGAAAGGCGAGCTTGATAACGTCCCCTTTCACTCTTCACTCACCTCGATTACAAAAATCTTGTCAAGGCCGGTCAGCGTAAATATCTTGGCGATATACGGCTTTAAATTAATAATATGTATCTTTCTTTCGGCCTCTTTGACCTTCTTTAACGCGCTGACCAGAACACCCAGCCCCGTCGAGTCAATGTACTTTAAATTGGTACAATCAAGATAGATATCCGCTTTTTTTTCGTCTATCAAAGAATGCAGTTCACTCTTTAAACTGTCCGCGTTATAAATGTCGACTTCTCCGTAAAGCTGGACATCCCATTTGTCTTCGCTTTCATTATAATTCGCATCCAAGAGCATAGGCCGTCCTCCTAAAAATAATCCTTATCATTGCCAACTTATTATATCATACAAAATCCGACATTTCCTTAATAATGTTAAAAAATAGTTATATAATGCGCATTATTTCGCGGTTAGCACGCCCGTTTCTGCAAAATATACGTTTATCAGGCCCTTCTGTCGATCCATTCGATGATATCCGCATAGACTTTTTTCTTTTGTTTTTCGTTCAATATCTCGTGGCGCATCCCCTCATAGATATGAAACGTCATATCAACGACGCCCGCTTTTTCAAAATCGGCCGCGTCTTTTTTGACCGCCTTTAAGTTTTTGCCGCCCATGCTGTCAAACTCACCCGATCCGATAAATAACGGCAGCTCTTTCGGATATTTCTCAAACGTCTCTTTTTTGGTAGCATCACGTGTTCCGCGCAAAAGCTCACTCACAAACTCAGCGGTCGATGTGTTGCCGCAATATTCATCCGCCAGATACGCATCGACCACCGCCTTGTCGCTGCAGATAAACGCGCTCTTCGTTTCACTCTTAAACGGCCGGTTAAGCGTACCGAAAATCAGCGAATGCAAAAAGGGCGACTTGTGCCGACGCCCGCGCAGTATGATAATACATTTGGCAAGCGCTCTGACAACGGCGATCAGCAGGGGATTGACCCTGCCCGTACCCGTCAGCATTACCCCGCTCAGATCGTTGCCGTATCTCGCCGCGTACACTCTTGCGATCAGCGAGCCCATGCTGTGTCCCAGAAGAAAAACTTTAAGCCCCGGGTTCTCCTCTTTGATCTTTTTTGTCAGCGCATACGTGTCATCGACCGCGGCGTCAAATCCGCCTTTTTTGTCGGAAAAATATCCGACGTTCTCCGGGCAGCCCGCCGTCTTTCCGTGTCCCCTGATATCGCTTGCATACACCGAACACCCGCGTTCCGCCAGCGCACGTGCAAAATCATCGTAGCGCATCGCGTGCTCAACCGCGCCGTGCGTTATCTGAACAACCGCTTTTTCGTTATCCGCCACCCATTTATACGCGTGTATCACCGTACCGTCGGACGACTCATAAGAAAACTCATATACTTTCATAGACCGCATTACTCCTTTTTTTGATATTAACACCATTGATATTTTTTGTAAATACCGCGCGGCACGTGGTATAATACATCAACAACTTTTTTGGAGAATATGATGCACGCATATATCGAAACGATCCATGAAAATCCGATCATTGCGGCGGTGCACAACAGGCCGGATCTTGAGCGCGCTCTTGATCTTCGCGTACCTATGATATTTTTGCTGAATACCGATATTTTTTCCGCGAAAGAGTTCGTCGGCATGGCGCTCTCAGCAGGAAGCCATGTTTTCTTGCATATGGACCTGATCGACGGCCTCGCGCCCTGCGCCAAGGCGCTCGATTACGTCAAGAACCGGATCGGCCCAAGCGGCATCATCAGCACAAAAAGCGCCCTGATCAAATACGCGAGAGAGCAGGGCGTATTCTCAATACAGCGTTTCTTCATGGTGGACAGCGCTTCGTTTGATCAGTCCGTGAAGTCTGCAAAAAAGATACGCCCCTCGATGATCGAGCTGATGCCGGGCACCATACCCGATACCATACACAGGTTCGCCGACGAGATAGACATACCCGTGATCGCGGGCGGCCTTGTCACAACGAGGCAGCAGGTAATCGATGCGCTGTCAAGCGGAGCGATCGGCGTGTCCACAGGAAAAAAGGAACTCTGGCTGGAATAGAAATTATCATAGGGAGACAATCCATGAACATTTTTGTACTCAATTGCGGCAGCTCTTCTATCAAATACCAGGTCATCGATATGCCAGGCGAAAAAGTGCTTATCCATGGCGGCATCAGCCGCATCGGCTATGACGACGCCAAGTTCACATTCAACGCGCGCCGGGATCTTGTTTTTACGCAGCCGATCGCGAACCATGAGCAGGGCATCGACCTGCTTCTCAAAACCATTAAGCAAGAAGAACCAAGCACCGGTATCGGGCTTTCTGGCATCGACGCCGCCGGCCATCGCGTGGTACAGGGCGGCAGTGAAATGAACGTGTCACGTATCATCGACGGGAATATATTGGACTACATTGAAAGCATTGCGGACCTCGCGCCGCTGCACAATCCCAACCACATAAAAGGCATACGGGCGGTACAAAAACTATTGCCGGATCTGCCGCAGGTTGCCGTTTTCGACAACGGCTTTCACACCAGCATCCCTGAGCACATTTATACCTACGGAATCAATTACGAGATCAGCCGGCGCCTTGGCATCCGTAAATACGGATTTCACGGCATTGCTTTTCGCAGCATGATCTTGAGGGCACAAATGCTGCTCGGCCAAGACCTCAGCAGCAAAAAGATCGTCAACATGATGCTCGGCAGCGGTACGACGGCCAACGCGACGCTGAACGGCAAATCATTCGAGGTCAGCACCGGCTTTACGCCGCAGGAAGGGCTGATCCAGTCGACCCGCGCCGGAGACATGGATACTGCCGCCGTCCTTTTTATGATAAACAAAGAAAACCTTACCACGACCGAGGCGGATGATATTCTCAATAAACAAAGCGGGTGGAGTGATTTGAGCGGCATAGGCCCCGATATGTACGATATCAAGCAGGCCGCAAAGAAAGGCGACAGGCGCGCCCGGCTCACGATTGACGCCGTTGCGCACCGGTTCCGTAAATATATCGGCGCATACGCTGCGGCCATGGGCGGCATCGACCTTCTCATCTTCTCGGGCGGCGTCGGTGAAAACGACAGCGACATGCGCGAAAAAGTCTGTGAAACGCTCTCTTTCCTCGGTATCGCGCTCGATCCGGTCGCCAACCACTTCGGAAAAGGCGAGCGCATCATCAGCACGGGCAGAGTTATAGTCCTTGTGGTGAACGCCAATGAAGAGCTTGTGATCGCGAAGGACACGTACGACCTGCTATCCTGATCCTTTTTCTTAAACACTCATCCAACAAAAAAGCCGTGGCGTACGGCTATTAATTCTTTTTCATCTATAATATGTTGGCCGTACGGATATACATTTTCGAACGTGCGACATAATTATTGCAGCGCATGGCGACGTCTTCAAGTTCCTTGGGTGTCACTTTCCGGACGATGCTGTACGGATTGCCCATCACGACGCTGCCGGAAGGTATCACCGTACCGCCCGGTATCACCGTACCGGCCGCGATAACGCAGTTTTCGCCGATCTTCGCCGCGTCCATGATGATCGCGCCCATGCCGACCAGCGTGCCGCTGCCGACCTCGCACGAATGCAGCTGCGCGCCGTGCCCGACGGTGACCATATCGCCGACGACCACCTTGAATTTTGACGTGTGCAGCACGCTGTTATCCTGTATGTTCGTCTTTTTGCCGATAACGATGCCCATGATGTCGCCTCTTATCACAGCGCCCGGCCAGACGCTTGAATTCTCGCCCAGCGTAACATCCCCGATCACGACGGCGCTCGGGTGGACATAGGCGCTCCTCGGCCTTATCGGAAATTTCCCGTCGAATGACTGTATCATGATTCCTCCATCTGTTCTTTCGCCGCCATGCCGATCGCGATCTCGAGGCGCTTCTTCTGCATGGCGCAGCCCAACTCGTACGGCTTCATCATGTCGCCGTTTATGTTCACGTTTGCCGCGGCGCAGCCGCCGCTGCAGTAATATTTTGCCCAGCAATTCCTGCAGCTTTCCATGTTATCGATGCTACAGTCGTCAAACCGCTTAGCGACCGCCTTGTCTATATCCCTTTCAAATACGCTGCCCATTTTATACGCATCCCTGCCCACGAACTGGTGGCAGGGATAGATATCTCCCGAAGGCGCGACAGCGATGTATTCCGTGCCCGCGCCGCAGCCCCGTATGCGTTTTTGCCTGCACGGGCCGCCGTCGAGGTCAACCATGAAATGAAAAAACACAAAACCGTTGCCGTTTCGCCGTCTTTTCACGTACTCTTTAGCCAGCCTGTCATATTCGCCGAAAATCTGCTCAAGGTGCTCTTCTCTTATCGCTTTTTCGCCCGTGGTGACCACCGGCTCTATCGACACGCCGTAAAAGCCAAGGTCCGCGACGTGTAATATGTCGTTTGCAAAATCAAGGTTATCCGCCGTGAACGTACCGCGGATGTAATATTCGCCTTTGCGGCCGAGCACGAGGTCTTTCGCGTTGGCGACGACCCGGCTATAGCTGCCTTTTCCGCCCGCCGTTTTCCTGACCGCGTCGTGCACATGCGGCCGCCCGTCGATGCTGACCACGATGTTGTTCATGTTCGCATTAAGATATTCTTTCATCTCGTCCGTGACGTGGTAAGCATTCGTCGTCACGGTAAAGCGGAAGTTCTTGCCATGCGCCGCTTCGAGTCCGCGCGCGTATGCGACCGTGCTCTTGAGTACGTCAAAGTTAAGCAGCGGCTCTCCGCCGAAAAAGTCGATCTCGAGATTGCGCCTTGTTCCCGACACATCGATCAGAAAATCGATCGCAGCGCGCGCTGTGTCCGCGCTCATCAGCTCCCTTTTTCCGGCAAACGCGCCGCCCCCCGCAAAACAGTACCCGCACCGCAGGTTGCAGTCGTGCGCGAGATGCAGGCACATCGCCTTCAGCACGTTCTCCGGCTTTACCCCGTCCTTTTCAGGTGCAGAAAAAAGCGCGCCGCCATCCACAAGCGCCGTTATCTCTGCCGAAAGAGACTCATCGGTCAATCGAAGCGCCTCAAATATATCCCCTCCGCGCGCGTCGGCCTGTGCCAAACGGGTAACCGCATCATACGCAGGCTTGTCCAGCACATGCACGCTCCCCGTTTCAACATCGAGCGCGAAATAGTCTCCGTCATATATGAATGTATGTACCACTCGGTCTCCTTAAAGCCACCCCAAAAACAAAAAAGCGACTAAGATCGCGTTTTTGCCAGGGATAAATCCGTCTATTCGCAATGGTGCGCGTCGCTACCTGTGCTTTTTCTCGCACCGCTGGTTCGCAAGCGTGCACGACGTTTTGCACGCGGACTGGCAGGATGTCTGGCACTCGCCGCATCCCGTCTTTTGCTTTGTATCCTTCAGCGTGCCTTTAACAACCGTTTTAATATGCTTCATGTCCTACCTCCAAAAAACTACGCAAAGCTTGTCTTATGCAAAAAGATTATATAATAAACGGGCTTATTTTTGCAACTCTTATTTGCCGCGGCATATGGCATAGTGGCGCTATACTTTTATATTCCCTATGCGCTTTGGTTTTAACGGTTTCTTGACAGGCGCTTTCGTCTTGTTAAAAAAGTTCGCCATAATAATGGCAAACACCATGCCGATCAGCATGCCCATCAGCATATCCGAGAAAAGCAGCGCCACGTTTCCGAACACACCCTCAATCAGCGAAAAAACGAAATAGCTTAAAAGTATGAACATGATACCCGCCATCGCGCCGCAAAGCCATTGCTTCTCTTTCAGCCCACGGATCGCAAAATACGACGCCGCGATGATCCCCGCTATCTTGATGACCTGGTTGATCGGCGCGATGGCACTGTCGGCCATGCCCGTTTCTTTGATGATCAGCGCAAAAAGGAGTATGACGGCAACCGTGAAGACCATCGAAATGAGCGCTCCTTTTAATGCGCATTTGAGATAATTCATGAAGGACGTTTTTTTATTGCTTTTTGTGTCTTTAACGCTTCTTGCGCGGCCTGCGCTTTTTATGCTACCATTCAAACTCATAACAAAATCCCCCTTCAACAACATTAATATGAAAGGGGGCCCAAGTTTATACCACCAACGCCAATTTACGCTATGCCGTTTCGATGTTTGCCGCGTCAGAGAGGCCAAGCAGGGCGATTGCCCATTCCCTAAGCTTATACTTTTGTATCTTACCGCTCGCGGTCATCGGAAAAGCGTCGATAAACTGCACATACCGCGGCGCCTTATATTTGGAAAGTCCGTTCCTGACGTACGCGATTATGCTTTCTTCCGTTTCCTTAGCGCCTTCCTTGAGTATCACGCACGCCAGCACCTCTTCGCCGTATTTTGCATCCGGTACGCCGACGACCTGCACGTCCTTGACGGCGGGATGCGTATATAAAAACTCTTCAAGCTCTCTCGGGTATATATTCTCTCCGCCGCGTATGATCATATCCTTAAGGCGGCCGGTGATCTTGTAATAGCCGTTTTTATCCATCACACCAAGGTCGCCCGTGTGCAGCCACCCGTCGCCGTCGATGACCTGCGCCGTCGCCTCTGGCATCTTATAGTAGCCCTTCATCACATGGTACCCTCTTGTAACGATCTCGCCGACGACACCCGGCGGCGCGTCCTTGCCCGTCTCGGGATCGACGATCTTCGCTTCGACGTTGGGATACGCGCGCCCGACGGTCGAGACCCGTATCTCGATCGGGTCATCGGCCTTTGTCTGCGTAATGCCGGGCGAAGACTCCGTCTGTCCGTAGACGATCGTGATCTCGCGCGCGCCCATACGCTGCGTCACCGCCTTCATCACCTCGACCGGGCACGGAGACCCCGCCATGATGCCCGTCCTGAGCGACGAAAAATCGTATGTGTCAAAATCCTTGTTCTCCAGCATCGCGATAAACATCGTCGGCACACCATGAACCGCCGTGCACTTTTCGTCAGCAACAGCCCGCATCACCCGTTCCGGGTTAAAATGGTCGACGATCACCATCGCCGTGTCATTGGTGACGGACGCCATCACGCCGAGCACACACCCGAAGCAGTGAAAAAGCGGCACAGGGATACAAAGCCTGTCCTCACGAGAGAATTTCATGTATTCGCCGATGATCTTGCCGTTGTTGACAAGGTTATAATGCGTCAGCATCACGCCCTTGGGAAACCCTGTCGTGCCCGAGGTGTACTGCATGTTGATAACGTCGTCCGGATCAAGCTCTTTCTGACGCGCGGCACGCGCTTCCTCGCTGACGGACCCGGCCATCTCCTCGATATCGCGCCAGGCAAACATCCCGGGCTGACGCTCATCGTCAAGAAAGATCACGTTTTTCAGGCAAGGCAGTTTTTTGCTCTTCAGTTTTCCCGGCGCGCTGCCGGCAAGCTCGGGGCATATCGCGTTGATATGGTCTAAATAGCTGTTGTCTTTTGTGCCGCCCATCATGATGAGTGTTGTCGTATCGGACTGCTTTAAAAGATATTCCAGCTCGAATTTCTTGTAGTTTGTGTTGACCGTGACCAGTACGGCGCCGATCTTCGCGGTGGCGAACTGCGTGATCACCCACTGCGGATAGTTGGTCGCCCATATGGCAACTTTGTCGCCTTTTCCTATACCGAGCGCCATGAAACCGCGCGCGGTTTTATCGCAGACCTCTTTGAACCCGGCCGCGCTGTAGCGCACGCCTTCAAACGGATGCACAGCAAAATCTTTATCCGGATACATCTTAACTTTCTGATCCAGAAGATCCCCGATTGTGATGTTTATCAGTTCCGGCATAACAACCCTCCATATGGCCCCGGAAACCTTTGTTTCCCGGGAAGTAAGATATAAAAAAACCTCCGTCTGCACAGAGACGAAAGTTTCGCGGTACCACTCTGCTTGCGCATATGCGCCAGCTTAACAGGGCATCTTTATGCCCATTCCCCAATAACGAAGGGTATACCGTCAAAGCTTACTGCCATTTTCGGCCTTGAGGCTCCTGGGTGAGTCACGCATCCTGCCCGCGTCCGTCTCGCACCAGCCGACGGCTCTCTTGACGCATCACGCAGATACGCTGTTGTCCCTCTCACAGCCTTTATCCTGATTATTGTATATTATAAACAAGCCGTATTTATGTGTCAACATATTATATTAACAACTTTGAATAGTTCCGGCCGCCTTATATATGTATAGCAGACATATAATATCCAAAACATATTTATCAGGTTGGAAACTCAGTCTGAAGCCGCTGTCCCATATCAAAGAGGCGGCGGCTGACATCATAAATAAAAAGAACTTTTATGCGGTTTGTTTTATAATTTATCTCTGCTTTTATTTTTTATTTGCCGCGGCCTGAGTTCCTGACGCCATACGCGCAGCAGCGCGGCGGCGATCAAAAAAACGGCAAACACGCGCCGTAGCACCGGCGCATCGATCACCGACGCCAGATAATATCCCGCGGCGGCGCCGATGCACCCGAATACCATGATAATAAGCACCGGCTTTAAGCGCACGTTTTTTTGGCGGAAATGCGATACAAGCGCAAAGACCGCCATCGGTATGTACGCAAACAGCGTCATGCCCTGCGCCTCGTGCTGTGTCGCCGCCATAAAAAGCGTCAGGCATGGTATCAGCACAATGCCGCCGCCAAGCCCCATGCCGCCCACGATGCCAAACATAATACCAAGCAAAGCGTAGCCTGTCAAAATAAAAGCCGGATACCGGCGGTCAGCATCAGCAGCGTGAATATGCCGTTGAGCAGACGCGTCTTGATGCGCCCCAGAAGGAACGCGCCAAGCAGCCCGCCGATCGCGGCGCCGCCGCACAGGTAAAGCGTTTCGGTTAGCGGCACAAACCCGCCGCCGACATACAGTGCGGCGGACACGGCGCATATTGGAAATATGACGGCCAGCGACGTCGCATGCGCCCGGCGCTCTTCAAGCCCCGCCTGCTCGAGTCCCTCGACAACGGCGATACCGCCTCCCGAACCGAAAAATCCGGCGATCAGGCCGGACAATATGCCCGCGGCCGCTTTTTTGATTCCTTTTTTCATGATTTCACCCCGGCATTATTTTCTACCGGAGTGCTTCTGCATATTCAGGATTATGCTATATCGTTATTTTTGTCGTTATACGGATCCTTTGGAAACGAATTTTGAGCCTGTTTGCTGTGCGCCCACCATTCATTCCATTTTTCCTCGTCTTCTCCAAAGTCCTGGCCTGTGATCCATGTCAGCGCTTCCGTTGCGCGGAGCCTGACCATCTGATCCGGGTCCTGCAGGCCCGGTATCAGAAGAGGCACCGCGTCAAGATCGTGTAAGATGGCAAGATTCGTCATGGCTTCAGCGCGTTTGTCCGCATCCTCGTTTTTCAGATCTGCTATGATCTTATCCTTATTTTTTCTCAGCGCAGCCTCGTCCGGTCCTGACCGTCTTTGGCTGCGGCTTTTTGCATGGTATGGCTTATCGTTCAACTCTCCGATACCGATACCAAACGCACCGCCGATGAAAAGCCCGATGTACCAAATGTACTTAGGTATTGGCACAGACATGAGATCCGGAATAAATACCGATATAAAAAGCACGCAAACAATAACAAAAACAGCTGCGCCTATGATAAAAGCAAATAATAATTTGATGACATGAGTCAATAATGTGTCTTTTCCCATAACGTGTTCACCTCGCCAAAATTAAAGGAACTCTCATGACATGGCAGCCTCCTCCATACGATAAATACTCATTTACCATGTTTATCTAATTATACTGCAATGCTTTATTATCTGTATACGAACGCCGGACATGTTATCCTGGTTTTACTTCAAAGAGGCAATACTTGAATGTGTGGTGCTCAAACACCTGCTCGACCGCTTCGATAAAGCCGTAGTTATCGAGCAGATACGGTACGTCCTTTCCGTAATCCGTTGTTTTCCCGCCGTACCGCAGCACAACGAATTGCACCTCTTTGTTTTTGATGATCTCGTTTTGTGTCTCCTTTATTTCTGCCACCGCCATGTTCAGCTTGCAGAAGTATTTTGTCGTCGGCAGTATGCCTGCCACCGTGTAAAAACCACCATCCAGAAAGCCGTAGTTTAACAGCGTGGGGTTTTCATCTGCGCTCATGATCTCGGCGAAACGGTATTGCGCCAGTTCCGTTTTTTCCACGTCCATAAAATCCCGGTATTGATAGTACCGGTAGGCGTATGCGCATGACAGCGTCAGCACGATAACCGTACACACCGCAAAAACGGCGCGGGATATGCCTGCGGATATCTTGCGCTTCGGGTTGATCGCCGATCTGATTTTTTGGATGAGCCATACCGCAAAGCGCATCACCGCGATCAGGCCGGGCAGCATCAGTAAACCGTAGAGTATCAGAAAATAATAGACATAGCTCCTGCCTCCGCAGTATATGCCAAAGCCCAGCAATACGGGCAGCAGCACGAGCGATACCTTTGCCCAGACGCCGCGGATCATCTTTCTTGTGCCGATAAACCCAACGAGAGTAAAAACAATCGAAATAAGCAGCGGTTTTGCCTCCAGAACATACGCATAAACGATGCCCCATACATTTTTGACCATGCCCGCAAAGCTGTTCATCTTTGCATACGCGATGACGTTGAGATAAAAATACGTATGGAGCCAGTCGTACAGCGCACCGTTTGCGGCAAAGTAGACAAACCACGGAACCGTGGATATCACCATGCCGGCAAGGAAATAGAGGCAGTACAAAAACGCCTGCCGGAACTTCTTCTGAAAGATAAAGCTAAAAAATATCGCAATCATCCAGGCCAGCCAGAACCCCAGCATTGTAAACTTGATCCATAGCACACACCCGGCGAGAACGCCACAGAGCATCAGTATTTTTGGGCCGAGATCGTCCCTGCATTTGAAGTGCCGCAAAAGAAAATACAGCCCGGCTGCCATCAGCGGCAGGCAGAGCTCTTCCGCGCTGTCCCCGTGGGCAAAGAATGTCGACGAATAGACCAGTGCGGCCAATATGGGAATCAGTATATATGCGTACTTTTTATCAAAAAACAGCCCCGCGATTTTCGCCGCATAATAAAGGTACGCCGTGCCGGCGATGACCTCAAGAAAGTACACACCGATGAACGTGGTATTTGAGACAAGCCAACAAAGGCCGTGCAGAAAATAGAGCAGCACGCCTTTTTGCTCGAAGAGGTCGCGGTAGACGACCTGCCCCTGCATCATCCCCTTGCCGACGGTGAAATAGCAGTTGGCGTCCACCCAGTCGTTCATGGGATAAAGAAACGATGATTTCGAACAGATCGCAAGAACAGCGAACGCTGTGATAAAGCAATAGACCAAAAGCCACCGGCTTTTGATGAATGGCAAAGGGTCTTGCACGCCCTTAAGTTTTACCAAATCTTCTTGCATTTCACGGACTCCGGCAAATTTATTGATTCATTATATACCAACTACTTCCATTTGTCATGGCAATACTGTAAACTTTTCGGGATGCTTTTACATCTCTCCTGCTTATGCTATAATTAAATTTATGAACGGTCCCATAACCGGCGATACGTACGAAATATCGCTTCGCGCCGTATCCGAAAACAAAATACGCGAGTTTTCGCCGCTTAACCTTGCCTACATCGGCGATACCGTGTACGACCTGTATATCAGGCGCTATCTTGTTAAAAATAAGATGGGCAGGGTGGAAGATCTGCATAAACAGGCATCGGGCGTCGTCAACGCACGCGCGCAGGCCGCTGCGGCAAAGCTTTTGCTCCCCTTCTTGACCGAACGGGAAAAGGAAATCTTCCGCATGGGGAAAAACGCGAAATCGACGCCGCCCAAGAACATGAGCGTGGATGACTATTCGCAGGCCACAGGGCTCGAAGCGGTCGTCGGTTATCTGTACTTAAGAGACTTGACGGAAAGAACGGACGAACTTTTCCGCATCATTATAAATCACTTTTTTGGGGAGGATACCGATGCCTGAAGTCATTCAAAATATCAAACTGTTATCATACACACCTAATGCCGAAAAACTGACCGCTATGGCGGCCAAGCTCTGCTACAGCCCATCGGGAATCGACGACATCGCGGACGGGCTGACCAAAGACAAAGCCGCCGCATTTATCGGAAAAATCGTCGACCTCGGACACCTCTCGACGATCGAGCACGCGAGTTTCTCGTTCGGTATCGAGGGCGTGTCGCGCACGCTTCTTGCGCAGATCACGCGCCACAGGATCGCCAGCTTCTCGGTACAGTCACAGCGCTATGTCAGCTATTCGGATACAGGTTTTTCGTATATCATACCGCCAAGCATTCACGCGCTTGGCGACGATGCGGTCAAGAAGTTTGAGGCGCAGATGCAGACAATGCAGGTATGGTACGACGAATGGCGGCAGGCGCTTGGCGAACAGGGCGAAAAGTCCAATCAGGACGCGCGGTTCGTGCTGCCCGGCGCGTGCGAAACGAAGATGATACTGACGATGAACGCGCGGGAGCTTTTGCACTTTTTTGAGCTCAGGTGCTGTGAGCGCGCCCAGTGGGAGATCAGAAAACTCGCGTGGCACATGCTGGCGCTTGTCTGCGATGTCGCACCGGCGCTTTTTGGCACAGCCGGCCCGTCATGCCTGCGCGGCAAGTGCAGCGAAGGGGCCAAAACCTGCGGAAAAGCCGCAGAGGTCAAACTAAAACACAGTGAAATTTTGAAAGGCAAAAAATAGATGGACATCATATTCGGAAGAAACACGGTCAAGGCCGCGATCAAATCCGGCCGGTCGCTCGATAAGATACTGGCGGCCAAAGATATTGCCGACCCCAGCGTACGCGAGATATTGGCGCTGGCCGCAGCGCACAGCATACCCGTCGTCCGTGTCGATAAAAGAAAGCTCGACAGCATGACGATGGAATTCGGGTACGGCGAAAAGCCAGCCAACCACCAGGGCGTGGTCGCCGTCGCGG
>JAQTSP010000042.1 GCA_028711205.1 Eubacteriales bacterium
ACACAACCCAAAGGTTCTGCGAGAGCTGCGTGATCGAAAGATAAGCTGCTTGGTATTTTTACAATGGGACCGAATGTGAGCATTGTCTTGTTGAGAGGCATATACTCGGCAAACCCACCCTGAAACTGATAGCCTATAGCATAGTTGATGGGGCAGCAATTTGCCAGATCGGCACGGCAGAATTTACATTCCCCGCACGGTACATCAGCACCAATGGCAATGCGATCACCAACGCTAAATTTATCTACGTTTTTACCAACTTCTACGACTTCGCCGGAAATCTCGTGCCCGATTATACAAGGGGGGCTTACACGGCTGTTACCGTAATGAAATATCCTTATATCGGAACCGCAGACAGCACATGCCTTTACGTGTACGAGTACATCATCATCCGTTATCTTTGGCATCGATACATCCTTGACAACCATGTTATTTATCTCTTCAAATACAGCTGCTTTCATTTTTGTTTCCTCCAATTAAAATTTTTATTTTAGTTCTCACCGTTAGGCAGGAACATCACTTTATTAAAAAATATTTTTCGGTCACGCATCGTCTCAAATGGAGCGATACCATCATCGAGGGAGAATCTGTGTGTGATGAGTGATCTGACATTTAAGGTTCCGGTACTCATTGCTTCGAGAGAGAGTGCCCATTCATTCCTATTGGCTGTTGCATAGGTTGAGTTCCATGTACCTTTAATGGTCAGCTGTTTTCTTAATATCTGCCAGTAACCCTGTTGAGAAATAGACATTTCTTTTGCCGGATTTCCCATACACACAATTTTACCGAAAGTTTTAGCGGCAAACATAGCGCTCTCGAAAGGTTTGGATATACCGGTGCCTTCGACAACAAGATCCGCACCTTTGCCGCCTGTTTGCGACTTGATGTATTCCACGGGATTTTCCTCGGAGGAATTACAGAGGTTATCAAAACCCTGCTCGCGCGCAAATGTGAGTTTTCTCTGATCAATATCAATAAGAATGACTTTGGATGCACCCCATGCTTTGGACCAAAGTCCCAGCATGATACCTATTGGGCCGGCACCGAATATTGATACTATGTCACCAATATCAACCCCGAAGCGGCGCAGGGCGTGAACAGCGACTGCTGCAGGCTCGCACATGGCGGCATGTTCATATGAAAGATCTTCAGGTACGAATACAAGATTCCAAACAGGCACGTTAAGATACTGCGCGAATCCGCCATTGCATCTGGAACCAAAATAGTTATAATTCGTGCACTGCGCGTATTCTCCAACTTGGCAGCTGTCGCATTCCATACAAGGCATCAAAGGAAATACCGCAGCCTTTTTACCAATCAGTTCCTTATCGACCCCTTTGCCAACTCCCACTATCTGGCCCGCGAATTCGTGCCCGGGGATGGTCGGGAAATGATATGTTCCATGATCGAACACGCGACCAATATCCGAACCGCAAATACCGGAAGCCATAATTTTTAATAGTACCTCGCCTTTTTTTGGAACGGGCTGCGGAACATCTTCTACGCGAAGATCTCCTATTGCGTGTAGAACGCAAGCTTTCATAAAATATTCTCCTTAATCTATGAGCATTACACCTTTAATTTTATTTTCTTTGGATGTACACATAAATTGTATGCCTTTTTCGACATCTTCAAGTTTAAAGGTGTGAGTTACGAGCGAATCGAGGGTTACAAGATTTGCATTAAGCATAGCAACAACACTCGGCCATACTAAAGGAGTAAGCCAAGAAAATTTTATTATCCTGTCACTTTGAATAGCCTCAAGCAGCGATATTTCAAGTTTGTCATCGGGGCTGGGCAACCCGAAAAACACAATTGTTGAATGACCGCCGCCGAGTGCTACCGCTGAACGGATAGCGGACATTGCATTTGTCGGGACAATAACCCTTTCAGCCATAAACCCGTCAGTTATTTTTTTCACCTCAGATTTTATGTCTGGAGTATAATAAGGCGAGTCTTTTTCAAGAGTATTGAATAAGTGATCCGCTCCAAGTTTCTTTCCCTGCTCGAGCTGCCAATCAATAACCCCACACAGAATGATGTTCCCGGCACCCCTGTTTTTCCCGATCTGCGTCATCATCAGCCCGATTGTTCCCGGACCTATGATAACCACATTGTCACCTAATTGGATATCAAGGTTTTTCATTCCATACGCCGCGCATGCAAGCGGCTCTGTAAGCGCTCCTGCAGCATACGATACATTATCGCTGAGCTTGAAAACATTCGTATAACTGACCTTCACATACTCTGCAAAACCGCCATTAACAGACGTTCCCAACGTGCCTCCATTCTGACAGAGATTATATTCAGCTTTTTTACAGTATCTACATGCATTACACGGCATGACAGGGTTGAGCGCGACACGATCGCCGACCTTGAAAGCATTTTTTTCTTGGACAAACGAACCGACTTCAACAATATCGCCTGCGATCTCATGACCCAGTACAAGCGGGCCTTTGCCATCGGGAGTATCTAACGGGCTACGTCCGAAATAGTAAGAAATATCAGAGCCGCAAACACCGCATGCTCTAACTTTCACCAGAACTTCATCTTTCGCTATCTGCGGAATGTCAAGAATCTCTAATCTCATGTCCTCAACACCATGAAAAACTTTTGCTTTCATCTTACCTAACATTTTTGCACCTCACTAAATATTATTTATAATTGATTTTCAGCCTTCTGACTGGCGGTCAATCTATCGCCACTAAGCTCAGATATTTCCCGTATCTTTCTTCGTAAAACTCAGCCATTGTCCTTGAAGGATATATGGTATCTGTAATATGGGTCATCTTTGATGCTGCTTCGGCAATGCTTTTATATCTGCCCAGCGCGACTGCGCATATGATTGAACAGCCTAGGCTCGCAACTTCTTTGCATCGCGTCAGATGTATCGGCATATTCAAAATGTCCGCTTTTATTTGCAACCACAGCAACGAATCCGTTCCGCCTCCAACAGCTATAATCCGGTCAAATCTCTGCCCTGTATTTTTTACTAGCTCAGTATTATATTTTTGCTCAAAGCACATGCCCTCAAGTAAAGCCTTGTATAATTCATATCTGTTCGTTCCCAGGTTAAGCCCGTTTATCTGCATCGTCGCAGCATTGTCGAGGCGCGGTGTTCCCCTCCCAGCAGGATAAGGCAGTACAATAAGCGTTGTTGGGCCGTCTGGAGCATTATGTTCAAATAATTTATACGGCGGTTTGCCATTTATAAAATCGGCCTTACAAAAAGTATCGAAAAACCACTTGACGAGTATGCCTCCCGCAGGATTATACATCATAGAGCTATATCTGTTTTCGGCAAGATAAGGCTCGCATGGAAAACAATATTTCAAAACAGTATTGACGGGCAGAGGTTTATCTAACGCAAAGCTCATAGCTTCGCTCGTTCCCATAGAACAAACCAATGTATTCGCAACATCGCCGCCGCCAAGAGTGCAACATGGCTGATCATGTCCTCCAGCAATTATCATCACTTTTTTTGTCAGCCCCAGCTCAGATGCAAGAACGTTCTTGATTTCCCCTATTATCTCTCCTGAACAAACAGGTTTAGAAAATTTTTTTTTATCAAGCCCCAAGCATTCAATAAACGCGGTATCCCATTTCTTTTTATATACATTAAAAAGCATGGTTCTTGAAGCAAGAGAATATTCACTGCGTTTTATTCCGCAAAGCTTGTAGTTAATGTAATCCCCTATCATCAAAAAACAATCTATTCTCTCATAAATATCCGGAAGATTGTATTTAATATAAAGCATCTTTGCCGCTGAATAAGTCGGGCTGGGATGTACACCCATATTCGCCGCAATATATTCAGGCTCATACATACAGGAATATTTATCAAATAACAAATCCGCTCTGTTGTCGTTTCCAACCACAATTGGTGTAAGCACATTTCCGTAGCGGTCAAGTGCAACAAACGCTTCGCCAAAAGAAGATACTGCTATTCCCGCTAATCTGTCTGATACAGATTTTTCGGCAGCAATATGGCTTAATGCTTTCTTTGTGCAATCCCATATATTATCACCATCAAGCTCGCGCACATTAGAGTATAACGCAAAATTATATTTCTCCGATGCTGTCGCGATAACGCTGCCATACTCGTTATAAACAACTGCCTTTACACTTGATGTCCCCAGATCTATTCCTAAATATAACATATTCTTTCCAATAAGCCAGTTTTGTTATTTTACAATAACGTGCATATCACGGCTGTTTCGCATCGTGAGCGCTACAACAAGCAAAAGTACGAAGCCGGTTAAAACACTTTGAATAGTCGCATCTACTCCAAGCGTCATCAATCCTGTAGTCAGTAATTTTATAATAAATCCACCAATCAAAATACCCACCATTGGGTTTATCTGATCTTTAAACGCCAGCCCAAAAAAGCAACCCAACAGAGGTGCATAGTTTCTGTCTATGCTACTCAAATTCAAAGCAGGCTGGAGTTTTCCCCCATAGCTTATATTCATAATGCTACCTATGCCAACAAGTAGCCCGCAAAAGATATAACCCCAAAGCTTTGCCTGATTAACACGTATGCCCGCGCTCCTTGCCACCAACTCATTTGAACCAATGGCCCTTATCTGAATACCTTTTTTAGTATAGCCAAACAATATCGAAGCAATTATAAGCCCAACCGTTCCAATAATTATATTATACGGCGCTCTGCCAAATAAGCGCATCTCATACTCAAGCGCAACCCCGCAGCCGTCGTTAAAAAAAGTCGCAATTGATTCTAAGATCATAAGTAAACCAACAGAAGTTATCATTGAAGGTACTTTTAATATCATATAAAGAAGCCCGTTCACTATTTCAAGAGCAATCGCCACCACTATAGTAACAATAATAAAACCGGCATAACCGGTATGCTGAGCAGCAAGACCACCCAGTATACCGGAAAATACCAAGATCGAACCGATCGCAAAATCAAACAAGCCCATAATGATTATGAAATATAGCCCTGCAGCAATTACAGATGACATAAATGCCTGTTGAAAAATAATATAAAGCGTATTAGCATTTGCAAATCTTTCAGGACTAAGTGTTGCAAAAGTAACATATACGACAACCATCACACCAACAAGCAACAACCTGCTCTTTAAATTGCTATTATCTCTTTTAATCTTCATAAGCTCATTCCTCTTTGCAATTTATAAAATACGCCCTAAGTCTTTACTTAGCTATGTCTCGCGATTACATCGTCAACTGAGTAAGCTGCAACCATTTCCTTTAACTGCTCGATGGTGAGGTCAGGATTGTATGTTTTCGACATCATACGGATCTCTTCGGGTGTATAGGCTTTAACGTCGCCTTTGCACCACTCGTCATACTCAGTTGCATCTTCATAAGATGTTAAAACGATGGGGTTAAGCAGTAACTCGACATAATCCTCGTCAGACAAAGGTGTCCCTGCAACTGTGTTATAAAGCAGCATAAACTCAAACATACAATCGGGAGCATGACCGCCTGTCATAGCAGAAATCTCTCCGTTATTCAACTGGTTGGCGATATCAGGCCCGAAGTCAGAAGCAACCAGCGGAATTTCGCCCGTAAGGCCTAAGTTCTGCATCGCAGACATTATGCCCGCAAGAGGCTCGCCGCCGCCACCACACGCGACAACGCCGTCCATTTCAGGATACGCTGCAGCAAAACGCTCGAGCGCAGCCGCGCCCTGATCAGAAGTAAGAACTTCCCATTCTTCTGCTATAATAGTAACTCCGCGTTCTTCAAACGCCCTCGTGTAGCCTTCATATCGGTCTTCTGCTGTTGCATCTCCACGGTTCCATGTGATAAATCCAACGTTTTTTGCGCCTGTATCAGCAAGCGCGATCCCAAGATTGTAACCGACCATAACTTCGTCTTCATGGCATACACCTACAAAGTACGGAGAATCTACAGCCAGTTGCTTAATATCCGGATCGTTGATTGTGCGCATGAACAAACCAAAGTACACTTCGTTCTCTTCGCATGTATCAATCAATTTGGGTAGAATGGCCTCCGAGCAGTTGCAAAGATATACAGCATCACAGCCTGCAGCGACCATATTCTCAATAACTGTAACCTGCTCATCGGGGTCAAATCCATCAGATTCTGTGATGATCTCGCAACCAAGAGCTTCTGCAGCCATGGTAATATACTCATAGCATTCAAGTCCTAAGTCGCTTGTAAAGTTCCAGCAGGAAACGCCAATCTTGATAGTGGGATCTAGTCCCCATTCATTCAGCCCGACGCTTTCTTCTACTTCGGCAGACTCGGTATTCTCTTCACTTTCAGTCGTTTCGCCTTCCTGCTTCTGGGCACAACCTGAAATGCACATTACCAGAAGTGCTATAACCAGCAGGATACTTAGCATCCGTTTCATTTTTTATTCCTCCTATATTTTTTTTGCACATGGCGAAAAAATTTTCTCCATGCAAACTGTTTCTAAGTTATTTTTATTTATTTGTAATCCATAAGATATTTCTTGTTCGCTTCAATCATTTCGTCAACCATCTTATCGATCTGCCCAAGTGTCAACAGCGCAGAGGTTAACGGATCGAGACGGATAGCATCATATATATAATCGAGCTTCTTTTCTGTAATCGCATGTGCCAGGCACAGCTGGAAGTTGATATTCGTACGGTTGAGCCCTGCAAGCTGCTCAGGTAGTTTGCCAACTGCGCATGGATGAATACCCAGATGGTCAGAATAACAGGGAACTTCCACGTTACAATCAGAAGGCAGATTGAGAATAAGACCATTGTTGGGAACATTCAGGTTTGAATAGAATATTCTATTCGTTTCAACGGACTCGATCAAGTCAGGAACATAGTGGTGCGATTTGGTATGCGGTACCGGTTCATCAGATTCGGTCATGCGCTTTGCTTCCTCGTAGTATTTAGGCGCATTGTCTTCATGTCTTAGCCACCAGCGATCCTCAACAAAGTATTCTCTAATCATCTGCTCATTCTTGCGGAAATAAGGTGTGTATTCACCAAAGTGGAACGGAGATTCAGTTACAAAGTAGCGGAATTTCTCCAGTGCTTCAAAACGTATCCAATCAACAAGGTAAGCACCCATCGCTTTGTATCCACGTTCTATTTCGGCAAACTTCTTGATGCGCTCTTTGTCCTTTGCAATCTCGAATAATTTTGGGTATTGGTCAACACCGTCTACCTCAATATTTAGGAACCAGGCCATATGGTTAATACCTGCACACCAATAGTCGATCTTCTCTACCGGAACTCCCAAGTAATTCGAAAAATGCTCAACGGTACCCTGCACGCTATGGCAGATACCGTAGTGCTTGATGTTTGTAGACCAATCCAAAGGAATGTTTATAGCGCACATCGGGTTTGAATGCTGGAAAAACAATGCATTAGGGCATAATTCTTCAATATCTTTACCTATACGGATAATCTCAGGAGCAACACGTAATGTTCTGAATGCACCTCCAGGGCCTAATGAGTCACCCAGGTTCTGGTTCACACCGTATTTATCAGGGATAAGCACATCATTGTGTGCCGCCTGGGGCCCTCCAATGGCAATGCAGTTGATAACATACTTCGCGCCGGGCAAAACTGATCGGCGATCGGTTGTCGCAATAACCTTAATCTTTTTACCCGACTGTGCGATCATTTTTTCATAAAGTCTTTTTGAAAGGTCCAATTTGACCTTATCAATATCGACCAGCGCCATTTCATCTACCAGAATATCCGGCTTGCCCAGCAAATCTCCCACGATATCCTTAGCAAACATCGTACTACCTGCACCAATAAGTACCATTTTAACCATATCAAAATCCTCCAATTTTTTTTGCATTGAATGCATAATCGTTTAATGGGTAACATGCTTTCCCGTTGATTCTTGGCAACACCTCCTAAAATTTAACTACTCCCTCGAAATTTTAACTATTTAATAACAACACTTGATTTTTTTTCTATTGACAAGCTTACAGCCATTAGGAAAATTATTCCTTTCACAAGTTGAAGTATATGTGTGCCTGCTCCCATTATTGTAAGACCATTGCTGAGCATAGAGAGAAGCAGCGCGCCTACTATACCACACCAAACCTTTGATTTTGCTCCGCCTGTTATCGGCAGCCCACCCAAGACCAATGATGCAAGGATATCCGTTTCCATCAACTTTCCAGTTGCAGGTGCCGCCATTCCCGTTCTCACGATCATCATAAACGAAGCCACGCCACACATTAGTCCTGCCATCACAAATGCCAGTACACGTGTTTTGGAAGCATTAACACCAGAATATATCGCAGCAAGTTCACCTGCGCCCATTGCCCTGCAGTTTCTACCAAATATTCTAAAATGAAACAGCCATGTAGCAATCAGCATCACGACCACAAACACAACGACCTTGAACCACATATTATCCAGCATTATAGATAATCCGAGTGGCGCTCCCACAGATCCTGTAGAAGTCATTAAGAAGATATTTAAACCGCGCAGGATGCACATCATGCAGATCGTAACAATAAACGACTTGACTTTGAATTTTGCAACTATAACCCCGTTTATTAACCCGATTAGGCCCCCCAACGCAACCATCACCACAGCAGCAAGCAAAAAGCTTACCCTCGCCGTATACACACCGGCAAGACAGCAAATCGCAAGCATTGATCCTTGTGAAAAATCCAGGCTGCCCGTAGCCATTACAAACGTAACGCCTACAGAAGCCGCAAAAAGCACCAATGACTGGTCAAAAATCGTGCTTAAATTTGATGTCGTTATAATTTTTCCTTTTGTCAATACAGCGAAGATCCCCGTAATAGCTACCAATGCGATTAGCGGAAGAAAAACTGAAAAATTAATTTTATTTCTCATTATACTTTTTCTCCATTTCCAAATCATCATATCAAATATTTTATGACTGTTTCTTCTGAAAGCTCTTTGTTTCTGGGCATATCAGCGACCAACTTTCCTTTATTAAACACCAATAAACGATCGCACATACCAATCAGCTCAAGCATTTCTTCAGAAATCATGATGATCGAAATTCCGCTTTCTACCATCTTATCCATCATCGAATAGATCGCCGCTTTAACTTTTACGTCTATTCCTCGAGTCGGGCAGTCCATAACTATAATATCAGGCTCCTCACAAATCCATTTTGCCAAAGCTACCTTCTGCTTGTTTCCGCCACTCAGATAAAATACATATTGCTCAATGTTTTCCATCTTGATGTCAAGCTTTCTTGCGCCTGCTTGAGCAAAGATGTTCTCATTTTTATGCCTCAATAGCCCCTTCCCCGATATTCTGTCTAATGAAGGCAAACAAATATTATCGCTTATACTTGAAATAAGCATCAATGATTCCTGATCTCTGTTTTTTGAAATATATGCGATTCCGTTTTTGATCGCATAAGGGATATTTTTAACAATAGCGTTCTTGTGCGTGACGGTCACGCTACCTTTCTGGGCCTTGCTCGCTCCAAACAGCACTTTGCCCAGTTCATGCATACCGCAAGATGTCAATCCTCCAATGCCCAGTATTTCGCCTTTGTGCAATTCAAACGTCACATCATCTAACACACCCTCTTGAGTAACGTTTTTTACTTCTAAAACAATATCATCTGAAACTAGCCTGCCATAATCGCTGCGGTAATATTTCTGGCTGAGTTCTCTACCGATCATCAACATTTTTAACTCATCTTCTGTCGTTTTATCTTTCACCTCAATAGTGTCTACTATTTCTCCGTCCCGCATGACCGTAATTGCATCGCTCTTTTCAATTACTTCCTGCAAGTCATGTGAAATAAAAACGATCGTATTCCCACGTTCACGCATGTCATTCATAATACTATAAAGCAAATCTCTTCCCTTTTGCGAAAGCGCGGTCGTTGTCTCATCTACAATTAATATTTTTGGATCTGTGTTCATCGCTTTTATAATCTCAATTATTTTTCTATCTTCAAACGAAAGTCTGGATATATCTGTGTTTGGATTTATCATTTTCAAGCCGTATTTTTCAAGCACTTCAGATGCAGCTCTGCTCATGCGTTTTTTATCTATCATACCAAGCTTAATAAACTCGTTTTCACGCCCAAGAAAAATATTTTCCGCCACACTCATATGGTCGATTGTGTTCATCTCCTGTACCAGTGCAGCTATACCGTTTTCATTTGCGTGAATCTGATCCTGAGCAATAAATGGTTTTTTATTCAAAAACATTGTTCCTGAGTCAGGCTTATTTATTCCACACATCATAGATGTTAGCGTAGACTTTCCGGAACCATTTTCTCCAATCAGCGCGTGAATCTCTCCACTGCGAAAATCGACTGTCGCATTAACAACAGCCCTCGTTGTTACGAAAGTCTTGCACAGTTTTTCAACCCTGATGATTATATCTTTATTAGCCATTGTCTTTCTCCGAACTTTTAAATATCTATGCATCAAAGACTTGACATTGTTTCATTTAATCGTATAAGTACTTTATAACATAAAAGTTTCAATAAATCAAGATTATATTTATTTTCTTTCATATTTTTAATTTTTTGTCTATATTTTGTTTATTTTTATATATTTAATATTGTTTTTTAGTAAATCGTATGATATTATTTAAATGTTTATAAGTTAATCGTATAAATTAAACAAGTAGTCTTCGGAGGTTTATGTAGTGAAGAAACAAGCGGTAACTATGAAAGATGTAGCAACGCTCGCAGGAGTAACCCAGGCGACAGTCTCATATGTATTAAATAATACACAACCTGTTTCAGCAGAAGTTAAAACTAAAGTCCTTAACTCTATAGAGCAATTAGGGTATATACCAAACATTTATGCTCGCGGCCTAAAAACTCGACAATCAAATGTCATTGGTCTGCTGCTGCCGGATATCTGTGTGGACTTTTTTGCGGAAATCGCTCGCACAATAGAACGCAAGCTTCAAAATGAAGGCTATGTCTTGATCCTGGGTAATACTTCATATAACCCGATAAGCGAGAACAAATATATATCGACTTTTTTTGAGTTTAATGTTGCCGGCATTATAATAAGCTACGGTGTATCGGATCGCAAAATATATGATAGGCTGATCAAGCGTAAAACCCCATTCATAACACTCGATGAAAGTGTCGAGTTCCCCGGCGAGATTATACCCGCTGTCGAAATCGACAATATTCTGGGTGCAAACCTCGCTGTTTCCCACTTGGCAAATATAGGGTCTAAACGAATAGCATTTGCCAGTGAACCGCTTTGCAACTCGGCTCTCAAAAATCGTTTTGAGGGGTATAAACATGCACTTGTAGAGTGCGGAATGGAATTCGACGAGTCCATTTGCTTTATCGAAAACCACCAGCACGATAAATTCGAAATAGGGCGCAATCTCGGTTCCAGAATACTTATAGACTCCTCTATAGACGCCGTCTTCGCATCAAACGACCAAATTGCATGCGGTATCATCAGCCGTTTTCGCGAATACAACATCTCAATACCAAAAGAAATCGCCATCATAGGTTACGATAACACATCCTGGTCCAGTCTAATTACACCTGAACTTTCGACGATATCCCAGCCTAATATAACCATGGCAGAGATCGGCGTATCAAACATGCTGAATCTCATAAAAAAACATCCTCTTGCACAGGAAGATTATAAAGTTATGTTAAAACCAAGCATTATTATACGCAAGTCTACCATGCGCGTCAACCGATAGAACTTTTCCTTAATCCCCCACTCTCCCGCAAAGATCCATCAAAAAAGTTCTATTACTGTTTTATACATTAAAAATCAAAAAGGAGGCATTGAAATACATGAAAAAAATATCCATCGGTAGCTGGGCGTATACGTTCGGCCCTTATTCCAACAATCCTATCGCTCTCCATACCGTTATCACTTCAATCGCACAAATGGGGTTTGACGGTATAAGTCTCGGTGGATTCAAGCCGCATGCACATCCCGATCTATATCAAACCGAGAAAGAGCAACAACAACTTATAGATTTGCTGGCTTCAAACAACCTGGAAGTTGTGGAATATTCTCCGGATGTAAACATTTTTAACGCTATACTCGAGACTGATAAGTATATCGATCTGTACAAAAAATTCATCTCTTTTATGAAAAAATGCGGTTTCTCCATCGTACGTTTGGATACGGGCGTTGCTCCCATACTATCAGAAGGCGTAACATATGACGCAGCATTAGAGCGCGTTGTTTCCAACTTTTGTATTGCAACTGATATTGCAAAGGATAACGGCATAAGCGTTGTTTGGGAATTTGAACCCGGCTTTTTGTTTAACAAACCTTCGGAGATCGTTCGCATCTGTGACATGGTCAACCGCGATGAGTTCTCAGTTTTGTTCGATACCTGCCACGCCTATATGACCGCTGTTGCGGGTGCACATCATATAGGCAAAAAAGAAGTCCTTGATGGCGGCGTAACTCAGCTTATTGAGATGTTAAGCGGCAAAATCGGCCTCGTTCACCTAATTGATTCAGACGGAACGCTCCATAATAACGATACCAGCACTCATCGCCCCTTTGGTGAAGGCTTCATCGATTTTGACGAAGTAATCCCAGCCCTTCTCCATCAAGGGCGTTACTTTGCAGACTGGTGGGTAATCGATCTTTGCTTCTGGCCGGATGCCTGGAATGTAACGCGCAAATGCAAAGATTACGTCGACGCATTAAATTTAAAATATTAATTAATAAGGAGACTTACATATGTCAACTGTATATGATCTAATCAATAAAGAACTCCGCATGCGCAAAGGCGTACTCAACCTCATTCCAAGCTGGGTTGCAAGAACGCTTCTTCCTCCAGGGAAGCGCTTGAAACTACACCCCGATGATCTGTACGCATTCGGCACTGATCATGGTCCCCTGGTCGAACGTTGGATAGCCTCCGTTTCCCGCGCTGATAACGGCGATTTAACAGTAGAACACGAAGGTTTAAGTTATATAAACATCGGCTTCGGTAAAGAAAGAATGCTTTTAATTGAAGCGATGGAGCATGTTGGTGAACTGCTTATCGGTAAAGAAACAATGAAAGAGAAAGGCGGATTGACTGCTTTCGCAAAAATATATGATTTCGCACGCCCTCTACCCTTCCATGTACACTATATGGAAAAAGATGCTAAATCTCTTGGCTTCGAACCAAAACCCGAGGCGTATTATTTCCCGCCTCAGCTCAATCAGATCGATTATGATCATCCATATACTTTTTTTGGGCTAACTCCCGGAGTCACTCCCGACGATATAAAAGAATGTCTCGCTCGCTGGGACACAAATGGAGATAACGGTATTTGCGAACTGAGCGCAGCGTATCGTCTACGTCCAGGAACAGGCTGGAATATACCTGCCGGTGTATTACATGCTCCCGGCGCATATGCAACATACGAACCCCAGCGTGTAAGTGACACTTCAATGTTTATGCAGTCCATGGTATACGGAAAATACATTGAGCGACAACTCCTTACTAGATTCGTCCCCAAGGATCAGCAATACGATTTCGATTTTATGGTTGATAAAATTGACTGGAATGCAAATATGGATTCCAACTTCAAGCTGAACCATTATTGCGAACCGGTTCCAACCGGCGATGAAGAACAAATGAAAGCAACCGGATATATCGAAATGTTGGTATGTTATGGCTCCGATGAGTTCTGCGCGAAAGAGCTTACAGTCATGCCTCGCCAGAAGATAACGCTTAAAGACAGCGCCTCATACGGCGGTCTTGTGTTAGAAGGTTACGGTGCCATCAATGGAAACCAAAACTCCTCACCGACTGTCATACGTTATGGTGCATTGACTTCAGACGAGATCTTCGTAACTCATGATGCAGCCATAAACGGCGTCGTTATTGAGAATCTAAGCGAAACGGATAACCTTGTAATACTCAA
>JAQTSP010000236.1 GCA_028711205.1 Eubacteriales bacterium
CGACCGGCATCCGTATCAGCGAACTTTGCGCGCTTGATGTCAGCGACTTCGATTTTAAAAGCAAGGCATTCAAGGTGCTTCGAAAAGGCGGCAACGAGGTGCTTTTGTATTTTGGCGATGAAACGGAGAAGGCACTGAGTCTTTATTTGGATGAAAGAAAGGGCAGTGCCAATTATATCCAGGACTCCCCCATGTTTTTATCTCTGCAAAACAGGCGAATGAGCGTACGCGCACTGCAGCAGCTCGTCAAAAAATATGCCGGCCTTGCCGTACCGCTCAAAAATATTTCGCCTCACAAACTCAGAAGCACATATGGTACGATGCTCTATCAGCAGACAGGCGACATCTATCTTGTCGCAGACGTGCTTGGGCACAAAGACGTGAACACGACAAAAAAGCATTACGCGGCCATCGACGAAGAAAGGCGAAAACTCGCTTCAAAAGTGGTTAAAATTAGAGACTGATCTACAGGAATGTTTGTTCTTGCTTTTTCGTTGACACAGGGCTGAGTATTTGATATGATAAATCGAGGTGACGAATTATGGAACAATTGACAAAACGCCAAAATGATGTATTGAAATATTTAAAAAGCTATATCAATGAGCACGGATACTCACCGTGTGTGCGCGATATCTGCACCGCGCTGAATCTGCGCTCAACGTCGACCGCGCATGCCCATCTGACAAAACTCGAGAAAAAAGGCTATATCACAAGAGACCCTGCAAAACCCAGAACGACCATGATACTGGGCAAGGACAGCGCCGCGAAGCAGCGCATGGTGTCCGTGCCCGTTGTGGGAAAGGTCGCGGCCGGATATCCGATCACGGCCGTCGAGAATATCGACGAGTACATCTCTCTCCCCTATTCACTGCTCGGTTCGGACGATGTTTTCATACTCAACGTCAGCGGCGACAGCATGATCGACGCCGGCATATTCGACAAAGACAAGATCATCGCGCAAAAACAGGATTACGCGCAAAACGGCGATATCGTCGTCGCGCTGCTTGATGACGAAGCAACCGTAAAACGCTTCTATATCGAAAACGACCGCGTCCGGCTTCAGGCTGAGAACGAGAATTATGCGCCCATATACGCAAGGGATATCGATATATTAGGCAAAGTGATCGGCGTGCTGCGCATGTTCAGATAATTTTCATCTCGCAAAGCGCGCTCATAAGGCCCAGTTTCATATGAGCATATGTGAGTCCGCCCTGCGCGTAAACGATGTAGGGCGGTTTTATCGGCGCATCGGCGGAAAGCTCTATCGACGCGCCCTGTACAAACGTCCCTGCCGCCATTACGATCTTGTCATCGTACCCCGGCATATCCCAGGGTACAGGAACAGCCCGGCTGTCAACAGCCGCGGCTTTTTGTATGCCCATTGTATAAGCCAACAGCAGATCTTCGTCCTCAAGCATGATCGATTGTGTGATGTCGCTTCTTTTATCGTCATGCAGAGGGCATACCTTGTACCCAAGCGTTTCAAACACTTTGGCCGACAGTATGCTTCCTTTGAGCGCCTCAGCCACGACATGCGGCGCCAAAAATAGCCCCTGAAAAAAGGGCCGGTATGATGCTTCGTACGAGCCGACCTCACACCCAAGCCCGGGGCACGTCAGCGCGTTTTCAACGAGTTTGATAAGATCGGCCCGTCCCGCGATATACCCGCCGGTTGGCGCAAAACCTCCGCCCGGGTTTTTTATCATCGATCCGGCTATTAAATCAGCACCGCACTGTGTCGGTTCCTCAAGCTCGCAGAACTCACCGTAACAGTTATCGACGATGATGATGATCTCGGGATAAAGGCGTTTTATCTCCAGAATAAATTCTCTGATCTCGAGCACGGACAACGCTTTGCGCCATTCGTAGCCCCTTGATCGCTGTAAAAACAGCGCCTTCGGCCGCTCACAGCGTTTGATCGTCTCCTCGACTTTAGCAGTATCGATGCCGCCGTCCGCCAGAAGCGCGACCTGTCTGTAATCGACCGCAAAATCGGCAAGCGCCCCCGTATCCTTTGACTTCTTGTGGCCGATCACATTATTTAATGTGTCATACGGGCGGCCAGTCACGCTTATCAGCGTATCAAGCGGTCGCAGGACCGCAAACAGCGCCAAAGACAGGGCATGAGTGCCCGACGCGATATGCGGGCTTAAAACGGCGCTCTCGGCTTTTGTGATGCGCGCGAAAACGCTGGATAACGCTTCTCTTCCCTCGTCGGCATATCCGTATCCTGTCGTCGCGCTAAAATGACGCTGGCCAATATTTTCCTGCCTGAAAGCGTCGATGACCTTGTATTGATTGATTTCCGCGGTCACCTCAACAGACTTGAATATCGCACCGAGCGCCGTCTCCGCTTTGCCGACAAGCGACTGCACTTCGCTGCTGATACCAAAATCATTTAATATTTGCATGATTCTATTCTTCTTGCGACTCCTTTTGCTTGTCGGAGAAAGTAAAGAAAACAGATTTTGATGGCGATATGGTTGAAACGGCGTGTTTATAGATCATCATCTGTTTCCCTTCGCTGTCAAGTATAATTGTAAAGTTGTCAAAACCTTTGACGACGCCCTTTATCTGATACCCGTTCGTTAAATGAATTGTGACGGTAACCTTTTCTTTTCGCACCTGATTTAAAAAAACATCCTGCAGTACGATGACTGATTTTTGCATACTAAAACCCCTTTCGTTTTATACATTTAATTATATCATTAATTGTATCTTCTATACAGGAATACGCCGAAATATCAAACCAGACAATGCGCGGATCGCGAGCAAACCATGTCATCTGCCTTTTCGCAAACCGTCTTGTATTTTGCTTGATGAGCCTAACCGCTTCGTTTAGGCCGTATTCACCGTTGATATACCCGATGAGTTCCTTGTATCCTATCGCCTTGAGCGCATTCACATTACCGTATTCATCATAAAGCCTTTGGACTTCGTCCAAAAGCCCCGCGGCAAGCATATCATCCACGCGTTCATTGATTCTTTTGTACAGCACTTCCCTTGGCAATGTCAATCCGATCATTATCACGTCATAATCGTCGTTATATTGCCTGAAGTTATATGGCCGTCGGCCACCCGAATCAAGTATCTCCAATCTGCGTATGATGCGCCTTTTGTCATGAGAGGATATCTTTTTAGCATATTCTGGGTCTCTGTCATTTAATATATTATACAGGCATTGTACACCTTTGTCATCAGCAAGATCATAATATTTTTGTCGAACTATGTCATTTTTGCTAAAATTATAGAAATCCAGCTTGTATCCAAGCGCGTTGATGTAAAGGCCGGTACCGCCGGCAACCACAGGCACGATATTGTTTTCACACAAGCTGTCGATCAGCGAGAATGCCGTTTTTTGGAAC
>JAQTSP010000237.1 GCA_028711205.1 Eubacteriales bacterium
AGATGCTCCCTGTCGCAGAAAAGCTGAATGCGGCAGGATACTGGTCGCTCGAGATGTGGGGAGGCGCGACGTTTGATTCATGCCTTCGGTTTTTAAATGAAGACCCGTGGGAAAGGCTGCGGCAGCTGAAAGCGGCCATGCCGGACACTAAGATGCAGATGCTGCTTCGCGGTCAGAATATATTGGGATATAAGCATTACGCGGATGACGTTGTCGACATGTTTGTCAAAAAGGCCATCGAAAACGGCATCGACGTCGTGCGCATATTCGACGCGCTCAACGATACACGAAACATGATGAAGGCCATGGAGGCCACAAAAAAATACGGCGGCTTATGTGAACCGGCGATTTCATATACGACAAGCCCGGTACACACAAGGGAGTATTTTGTCAAGCTCGCAAAGGAACTCGTTGCGCTTGGTGCGGATACGATCTGCATCAAGGACATGGCGAACCTGCTTCTGCCGTACGAAGCTTATGAGCTCGTCAAAGAGCTAAAGAAAACCGTTGACATACCGATCCACATGCATACGCATAATAAAAGCGGTACCGGCGACATGACGTATCTGAAGGCGATCGAGGCAGGGGCGGAGATCGTCGACTGCGCGCTCTCGGCGCTTGCAAACGGCACCGCCCAGCCGTGTACGGAATCTTTGGTGGCGACATTAAAGGGTACGGAATATGACACGGGCATGGATATTGCACTGCTCAATGATATTGCGGGATATTTTAAAGGCGTCGCGAAACGCCTTGTTGATGATGGCTTCTTAAAATCGGGTTCGCTGGGTGTCGATATCAAGACACTGATCTATCAGATCCCCGGAGGCATGTACAGCAATCTTTTGAGCCAGCTTGAAAAAGCGGGCGCTTCGAACAAACTCGAAGAAGTGCTGGCAGAAGTGCCGCGCGTGCGCGAAGACATGGGGTATCCGCCGCTCGTTACGCCGACAAGCCAGATCGTGGGCACACAGGCGGTGTTCAATGTGCTTTCAGGCGAGCGTTATAAGATGGTAACGAACGAGAGCAAAGCGCTGCTGCGCGGCGAATATGGCAGGCTTCCGGCAGAGGTTAATCCTGATGTGCGCAAAAAGTGTATCGGCGACGCGGAAGTGATCACGCACCGGCCGGCAGACGATATACCGCCGGAGCTCGACAAGTACCGGGATGAGATCAAAGGATATATGGAGCAGGAAGAGGATGTGTTGTCATACGCATTATTCCCGCAGGTCGCGGTTAAGTTCTTTGAGTTCAGACAAGCTCAGAAGTACGGTGTTGATGCTGCGATGCTAGACAAAGAGAATATGATACATCCCGCATAAGCCGATTTTAGAATATGCCTGGTTGAAAGACCGGGCTAATAAAGGCATATTCAAATGTGTACAGGGTATAATGTTATATATTGAATTTTGGGAATAAATCAATTATTATGTTATAAAATAAGTTTTAAATTTTTATTATTTCAAGGAGGAATTATCATGGCAGTAAAAGTAGGTATAAATGGTTTTGGACGTATCGGAAGATTGGTATTCAGAGCAGCTGTGGGCAATCCGAACGTTGAGATTATGGGTATCAACGATCCGTTCATTGATCCTGATTATATGGTGTATATGCTGACTTACGACACCGTACACGGACGTTTCAACGGTACAGCAGAATATAAAGAAAATGCGATCATCGTCAACGGCAAAGAAATTGCGGTATATGCCTGCATGAACCCGTCTGAGATACCGTGGAATCAGTGCGGTGCGGAATACGTCGTCGAATCGACAGGCGTGTTTACGACCAAAGAAAAAGCGAGCGCGCATTTCACAGGCGGCGCGAAGAAGGTCGTTATATCCGCGCCTTCCGCAGACGCGCCGATGTTTGTTATGGGCGTTAACGAGGGTTCTTATACGTCCGATATGAAAGTCGTTTCAAACGCGTCGTGCACGACAAACTGTCTTGCACCGCTTGCCAAGGTGATCGACGATAATTTCGGCATCATCGAAGGATTGATGACGACGGTGCACGCGACCACAGCCACACAGAAGACGGTTGACGGGCCGTCCAAGAAAGACTGGAGAGGCGGCAGGGGCGCGGCGTTCAACGTGATACCGTCGTCCACAGGGGCTGCCAAGGCGGTTGGCAAGGTCATTCCCAAGCTGAACGGCAAGTTGACCGGTATGGCTTTCCGCGTGCCGACGGCAGACGTGTCTGTTGTTGACCTGACTGTCCGCATTGAGAAGGCCACGACATACGACGAGATCAAGGCTGCGATGAAGGCGGCTGCCGAGGGAAACCTCAAAGGCATCGTCGGGTATACCGAGGATATGGTCGTATCGTCCGATTTTATCGGCGACGCGAGAACAAGCATATTCGACGCGAACGCGGGTATCATGCTCAATCCGAACTTTGTCAAGCTTGTTGCCTGGTACGACAACGAATGGGGTTATTCCAACAAAGTAGTCAACCTGATAGAACACATGACGTCGGTCGACAAATAAGTATATGCAGGTTTTTAGGGCGATTGGTATTAAACCGGTCGCTCTTTTTAGCTCTAGGATAAAGGGTTGGGAGTAAGAAATAAAATGAAAATGCATATGATTTTTGTAGAATTATTGGTATGGTATAAGAATGGCAAGCTTATGTATTTGCGAGGATTGATATGATTATTGAAACCGAAAGACTCATCTTACGTGGAATAACCGAGCAGGATGCTAATGATATATTCGAATATTCAAAAGAGCCGAATGTTTGACCAAATGACGGCTGGAAACCTCATGATAGTAAGGAGGAAACACTCAGAATCATCAAAAAGATTTTCCTTGAAAAAGAAACTATGTGGGGTATAGTGCAAAAAAATAGAAATAAATTGATTGGTTCAATTGGATTGATTAAGGATGTTAAAAGAGAAAATGATAAAACGAATATGCTTGGTTATGCGCTTGGAGAGAAATATTGGGGCAAAGGAATAATGACCGAGGCGGTGAGAGCGGTGATTCGATATGGTTTCGAGACTTTAAAGTTAGATTTGATTTCAGCTTATTGTTATCCGTTTAATACCCGTTCAAAAAACATACTATTGAAAATGGGATTTACATATGAGGGTACTTTAAAGTTGGCGGAAAAGCTGTATGACGGCAGTGTCAATGATAACGAATGTTATTCTCTGACTTCTGAAGAATATAACGCAATATGAGCGAACACATACTGTACAAAAAACACCATCATTACTGACGGTGTTTTTTTATTACCTCTGGTGCGAGAAACAGGACTTGAACCTGCACGGGTGTGACCCCACTAGAACCTGAATCTAGCGCGTCTGCCAGTTCCGCCATTCTCGCACATTATACAGGCAAATGGTGGAG